>NZ_JAXIXE010000029.1:0-25243 GCF_036305205.1 Megasphaera massiliensis | reverse complement strand
TGGGTACTAGTTTTTTATAACTGTCTTCACCATTAAGATATGCAGTGACAACTTTCAACTTAAATTCAGTACTGTATTTTACCATAAAAAACCGACCTCCTAAAGTTAGATTTTTAGGTCCAACTTTAGGGGGTCGGTTCAAACGCCTTTCGGACTCTTTTTTGCATCTCCGGAAACGGGTCGGCCCTGCCCTTCGGAGGCTTCCTTCAAAAAATGACAGCCCGGGATATATAAAAGTATGATTTCCGTAAGAAAGAGGGAAGGATGCCTGGTTCCGTGGCCGCCGGCGATGGGGCGATGAAACCGTAGTTTTGGCGTACCGGGTCCATCAGGGACAGCCTTTATATTTCCAATGATGGAGCTCATCGTGCAGGCTTTCTACGACGGCCTGCCGGGCCATATCGCCATAGACTAACTGGGTATGGGCTCCTTTTTTCCATATCGGCGACGACGGGAGCTTCCCGCCGGTGATGTGACCGGCCAGAAAATTTTTTAAGCGCCGGATGAACCACGCGGGCAGGCGTTTGTGGTACTTTCGGTAGCGAATAAAGATCTGGATGCGGTCGGGCATGATGCGAAAGCCTTCGACGACGGCGATTTTATTGTATTCTTTCATGAGGTCTAAGGCCTTGATTACGGCCTTGCCCGACGGGGAGGGCTGCCAGACGAGCTGGTCTTCGTCGGTGGCAACGGTCCCGAAAGGGGCTTTTCCGCTGCAGGCATAGAGGGTGATCAACTGGCCTCGGGGGACCGTCGAAAAAGGCGGCAGCCAGGAGGGGATCGGGGAAAATGCTTTTAGGGTCATGACGACACCTCCGTGAATTGAATGGTGTGACGGGCTGTCATTGCCTTTATTGTACACGTCCACTCTGAGAATACAATTAAGGGAAGATGTTCTCCTGTTAAAACCAAATTAGACCTTGTTTTTCCTGAATAAGGTGGTATAATAAAGCTATTTCACTTTAGGTTCTGTATACTGCAAAGAGAGGATGATTCCATGGTTCGCAGTATGACTTCCGGCAACCCGATCGGGCTGATCCTGGCCTTTACCGTGCCCTTATTGATCGGCAACGTCTTCCAGCAATTCTATAATATTGCCGACATCATCATCGTCGGCCGGACGATCGGCGTCAATGCCTTAGCGGCTGTCGGCGCCGTCGCCCCTGTCTATATGGCCGTTTTTGGCGTGACCATCGGTCTGTCGGCCGGTTTTTCGGTCATCGTCGGCCAGCGCTTCGGCGCCAAGGATATGGACGGCCTGCGCCGTTCTGTGGCGACATCGACGATGCTGGCCTTTGCCATTACCCTCATGGTTACGGCCGGTGTAAGCCTGGCCATGCCCCTTATCCTGCGGGTCATGAACATATCCGGTGTCCTCTATGACGATGCCTATCACTACATGATCATCATCGTTCTGGGACTCATGGCGATGATGGCCTACAATCTCTTGTCCAGCATTTGTAGAGCCTTAGGGGACAGTCGGACGCCCCTTTATTTTCTCATCGTATCGTCTCTCTTGAACATCGCCCTGGCCCTGTTGTTCATCGTCGTCTTCGGCTGGGGGGTACCGGGATCGGCCATCGCCTTGGTCATCGCCCAGGGCGTGTCAGCCGTCTTGTGCTTTGCCTTTATGAAAAAGCGGTTTCCCATGCTGCGCCTGACCCGCTCTGACTGGAAGTTTGATTGGGCCTTTGCCTGGCAGCACCTGCGCCTGGGCCTTCCCATGGCGGTCCAGTTCCTCATCATTTCCATGGGGATCTTGATCCTCCAATCGGTCTGCAACACCTTCGGACCGGAGACGATTGCCGGCTTCGTATCGGCGACGAAAATCGAACAGTTGGCCCTGCAGCCCATGATTTCCTTCGGCATTGCCATGGCCGTCTATTCGGCGCAGAACTACGGCGCCGGTAAGTTTGACCGCATCCGTATGGGCGTCCGCCAATGTTCCCTGGTCTCCCTGGCCTTCTGCGCGGCAGCGGCTGTTGCCATGTACTTTTACGGCCGCAACGTCATCGCCTTGTTCACGACCGTTCACGATGATATCCTCATGGAACAGGCTCTCCTTTATTTAAAGATGTCGGTCCCGTTCTATATTTTTTTGGGCCAAATCTTTGTCTACCGCAATGCCCTTCAGGGAATGGGCATTTCCAGCGTGCCTTTGATCAGCAGCCTGTTAGAACTCAGCGGCCGCAGCGTGTCGGCCTTGGTATTGGCTTCGATGTGGGGCTACTTCGGCATTTGCTGTGCCAGTCCGATTTGCTGGGTCATGGCGGCCTTGTTTACGGGCGGTTCCTACTATTGGGTCATGCACTCCATGAAGAATAAAAGGCGCTGCGTAATCGAATAGACCCTGTCGTCCTCGGACATAAAAAATCCCGTCTCCTTTTCTTGGGAGGCGGGATTCTTTTCGGTTAGAGATGTTTTTCACCCCAGTGCTTCAATTCCAGCAGGATGGGAATCATGGAGTGGGCTTTTTCGGTCAGGGAGTATTCGACGCGGACCGGCATTTCACGGTACTGTTTGCGTTCGATGAGGCCGTCTTCCTCCATTTCTTTTAAGGATTGGGCCAGCATCGTATTGGTAATGCCGTAGACGGCGCGGCGCAGTTCGCCGTAGCGCATGACGCCCTTGTCGTCGATGACGCAGAGCAAGAGGATTTTCCACTTGCCGCCGATGATATTTAAGACCTTTTTTAAGCCGCAGCCCTGGCCGGCGATATTTTCACAGATCGATTCGTGATTCATGGTATTCTTTCCTTTCGTAGTCCGTTTTTTCGTACTACCTCCAAAAAAACTTCGTACTTGATAAGTTTTACATACCATGTATAATATACGTATCAAAAGAAAAAATCAAGTCATTTACAGAAAGGTGGTCTTCCTCATGGAATACAAATTCACATCGGATAATTTTCAGCAAGAAGTCTTAGAAAGCAAAGAACCGGTCATGATCGACTTTTATGCCGATTGGTGCGGCCCGTGCCAGATGATGGGTCCTGTCGTCGCCAACTTTGCCGAAGAATATGCCGGCAAGGTCAAAATCGGCAAGGTCAACACCGATGCCGAACCGCAGTTGGCGAAGGATTACCAGGTCATGAGCATTCCGAACTTCGTCTTCATCAAAGACGGCAAGGTCGTTGACCAGGCCATCGGTGCCGTATCGGCTGATGCTTTGAAAGAAAAACTCGACGCACTCCTCTAAGTGGTTATGAAAGAAGGGAACGCCATGATTTATGATGTATTGATTCTCGGTGCCGGCCCGGCCGGGCTTGCGGCAGCCATCTATGCCGGCCGCAACAACCAGTCGGTCCTGCTCATCGAAAAGGGCCAGGACGGCGGTCAAATTTCGCTCACGGCAGATCTTGAAAACTATCCCGGCCAGATGCTGGAAGGGGAGAGCGGTATGTCTCTTTCCATGCGTATGGCTCAGCAGGCGAAGAACTTTGGCGTTACACGCGCCCTCGATTCGATCGTCGAAGCCAACCTTTCCGGTGACGTCAAGGAACTGGTGGGGAAATCCGATACGTATCGCGGCCGTACGGTCATCATCGCCTCCGGTGCCAACCATCGTCAGTTAGGGATTCCCAGTGAACCTGAGCTGGTCGGTCATGGCATTTCCTATTGTGCTACTTGTGATGCCGGCTTTTTCCGCGGCCTTGATGTCTACGTTGCCGGCGGCGGCGACAGTGCCGTCCAGGAAGCTATCTTCCTGACCCGCTTTGCCCGCAAGGTCACCGTCGTCCATCGCCGCCATGAACTGCGTGCCGTCCCGGCTTTGCAGGAACAGGCCTTTGCCAATGACAAACTGGATTTTATCTGGGATTCTGTCATCGACGATGCCGGCGGCGACGGCAAACTGCAGTGGCTTTCGGTGCGCAACGTCAAGACCGGCGAAACGACGAAAATCGAGGCACCTGCAGACGACGGCTTCATGGGCCTCTTCGTCTTCCTCGGCATCGTACCGGCGACGGATATGTTTGCCGACGTCCTGACCTTGAAAGACGGCTACATCGTGACCGATGAACAGATGCACACCAACATCCCCGGCGTCTTTGCCGCCGGCGATATCCGCTATAAATCGCTGCGGCAAGTCGTGACAGCCGCTGCCGACGGCGCCATTGCCGCCATGGAAGCTTACCATTACTTGAACCACTAATAGCGAAGGGCACGTTGACTGAAACTGGGTCAGCGTGCTTTTTTTGTTTTGCAGACAAAGATGCCCTGCAGCTGTCATGGCTGCAGGGCATCTTTGGTGAAACGCCTCTTTCTGAGCGTCTCGTTTTATTCGAAGGAGTTGATCAAAGCCAGGAGCTCTTCTTGATGGGCCGGATACCATTCACCATAAGGCTGGTTTGCTTTGAGGAGGGTTTCGTTCAAGGCCAGGAAGAAAGCCGGCAGGTTTTTCGAGGTAATCGTACCGATTTGTTCGGCGACGACGCCTTTTCCGAGGGCGTAACTTCCGCCGGCATAGATGTTGAAGGCCGGTTCCATGGCGTCGCCGACTTTTTTGGCAGCGCCGCGCAGGCCGAGGGCAGCCGTCTGCTGGACGGCACAGTTCGACGGACAGCCCGAGAAGTGGCATTTCGGCAGGAAATGGCTGTCGACGCCGCGGTCTTTCAAGGTTTTTGTGATTTCAGCCAGCATGCCGTGAGAGTCGCGCAGGCCTTGCTGGCAGACGGTGGCACCGATGCAGCTGACCGAGTGTTCGAAGGCCGTCGTCGCCGTATCACCCGCTGTGAGGGCAGCGACTTTCCGGGCTTCATCAGCCGTAAGGTTGATGATATACGCCGTTTCATCGGCATTGAGGCGGATTTCGGCGCCTTCTATCGTCGAGAGCAGCCCTAAGAGGTCTTTGAAAACGGACAACTTCGGCGTACCGCCTAAAGGCTTGTATTCGACGTGGTACAGGCCTTCTTGTTTCTGCTTGCGGATGCGGGGGTCGGCGAGGACCGTGTCGTCGGCACCGCTCTTGGCAAGGGCCGGTTCTTCGTCGATGGAGAAGTCGGGGATCCCTTCTTTGCGGGCTTTTTCGACAGCGTCGCGGACGGCCTTGCGGAAGGCGTCTTCGCCGAGCTGATCGAGGATGAAGCGGGACCGGTTCTTGGCCCGGTGTTCATAGTCGCCGTACTTCATGTAGACGTCGCGGCCGTAGCCTAAGATGTAGTAAGGGATGTCCATGGGATCGATGCCTTCGTCGATGAGGATGCCGAAGCGCGAGCCGTTGACGCCGAAGCCGCCGCCGGCGTAGACGTCGAAGGTGTGGTCCGGTCGAGCGACGAAGCCCAGGTCCTTGAAGGTCGCATGGCCTTCGTTGTCGCGGCCGCTGGAGAAGCTGATTTTATACTTGCGCGGCAGTTTGAAGACGGGAATGAGGTTGATGACGAAGTTGGCGGCGGCCTTAATATAAGGCGTCATGTTGAAATATTCGCCGGGAGCGATGCCGTGGAGCGGGCTGGCCGTGATATTTCGCGGGTTGTCGCCGCCGGCGCCGATGCAGTAGATGCCGTTCTCGAAACAGTCCTGGTAGAGGTCGAGGACGGATTGTTCGTTGAGATGATGGATCTGCAGGGCTTCACCGGTCGTGAAATGGACGAGGTCCGTATTGTATTTGTCGAGGGCTTCTTTCAAAAAAGCGATGTGAGCGCTGTCGATAGCCCCGCCGGAGAAGCGGAGGCGCAGCATGCTGCTGTTGGCGCCCCGTTCGCCGTAGCTGCCGAATTTGCCGGAAATGCCTTTATATTTTCCGGGCGGCAGTTCTTTGGCGTAAAAAGCCTGGGTCGCTTCGACGAATTGGGGGAAGCGGCTGCGTATTTCTTCCTTTGTTTCTGCTGTAATCTGAGTCATTTTTTAACCACCCCTTATAAAACAATGGATTTTTGTCTTATTATAACAGACTTTACCGGTCGGAGCAAAAAGAGAATTGCCGGAAAAATTGCATTTTCTTTCAAATTTGTTTAACCTATAGTTATAATATAGGCATTGACATAATCTTACATAAAATCAGGTGATGGGTATGCAGTTACGCGACTGGCCGCTGCGCAAACGGCTTTTGTTTTCTAATTTCATTATGATTTTTATTCCCGTCTTATTTACAGGTATCGTCAGCATCTTCATCCTGCTGGGTCTTCAATTCGGCAACATCAACCGGACCAGTATCATTTCCTTCGTTTGGCCGGAAAGCGGTCAGAATATGGCCATCCAGTTCGAGCTGAGCCGCCTTCGCGTCCGCTCCGACCGCTACGACGGTAATTTGGCGCCTTTGCTGCTGGTAGCCGATCACTTGGAGGACCAGGGTCTCAATGTGTCCATTTGGAAGGACGGACAAGATCTCTACGATACGGCCGGCATCGACGGGGATTACCTTCGCCGTCAGGTAACGGACGGTGAGCCCCGAGGCCACGCCAGCTTTTCTTGGACCGGCGAAGGCCTGCGCTTTTATTACGTGTCACCCCATACGGACGTCCATCTGGCCGTTTCCGGCGCCGTGCCCCTGTACCCCGAGTCGGAATTCATCGATTTATCTTCCAAAGAAATCTTGAAACTGGCCTTCTATGTCCTGGCTGTTTTGGCCATTTTGCTGACCGTTGCCGTCGGCATCGCCTTGTCGCGGTGGATGGCTCGCCAGATCGTCGAGCCCGTCGAACGGCTGCGGGACATGGCCGATGCCATCAGTCAGGGGGATCTCGACCACCCCGTGCCCATCGTGTCGCGCGATGAAATCGGCGATACGTGCCGGTCTTTTGAACAGATGCGGCTCCAGCTTCGTTCGGCTCGGGATACGCGGGAAAAGTACGATCAGAACCGCAAGGAACTCTTGGCCGGTATCTCTCACGACTTATCGACGCCCCTTACGAAAATCGAAGGCTACGCCAGCGGCATCGTCGACGGCATTGCCAATACGCCGGAAAAGAGACACCATTATTTGACCATGATCCAGGACACGTCGCGCCATATGGCAAAGTTGGTACAGACCTTGTTCCTCTTTTCGAAGCTCGATTTAGGGCAGATTCCCTTCCATTGGGAGACGGTTGACATCGGGGCCTACGTGGCCGACTATGTCGGGGAACAGGGGCCGCTCTATGAATCGCAAGGCCTTTCTGTCCGTTTCACCTCCGCCGTCGATAAGGCGGAGGCACGTCTGGACCGGAGTCAGTTCCAGCGGGTCCTTGAAAATATCCTCAGCAACAGTCTGAAATATAAGGATCAGGATAGGGGACAGGTGGAAGTGTCCCTTAAAGACGACGGCGACCAAGGCTGGCTCTTGACCGTTGCCGATGACGGCCGCGGCGTCGACGATGCTGATTTGACGAAAATCTTTGAAAGTTTTTATCGCAGCGATAAGGCTCGCAGCAATGTGGCGAAGGGCAGTGGTCTGGGGCTGGCTGTGGTGCAGCAGATCGTCCTTGCCATGGGCGGCACCATTTGGGCTCGCCATACAGAACCGAAGGGGCTCACCATCTGCATTCGATTCCCGAAAGGAGAGGCATAAGATGAAGCGGATTTTAATCATTGAAGACGACAAGGGCATTGCTGAATTGGAAAGGGACTACTTGGAAGCCAACGGCTTTGCCGTCGATATGGCGTTTGACGGCGATGCGGGGGAGCAGAAGGCCCTTCAGGAAGCCTATGACTTCATCATCCTCGACATCATGCTGCCCGGCCGGGACGGGTTCCAAATCTGCCGCACGATCCGCGAATCGAAGGATATTCCCATCATCCTCGTATCGGCCCGGCAGGAAGACATCGACAAGATACGGGGCCTGGGCCTCGGTGCCGACGACTACATCGTAAAGCCTTTCAGTCCCAACGAACTCGTGGCCCGTGTCAAGGCCCACCTGACCCGCTATGAACAATTGACGGCCCGCGAAGTACACCGTCATGCCCTCTGTTTTGACGGCCTTGAAATCGACGAAAGCGGCCATCGCGTCTTCGTGAGGGGGCAGGAAGTGAGCCTGCCCAATAAGGAATTTGAACTCCTCTTGTTCTTTGCCAAGAACCCGGGCATCGTCTTTAGCAAGGAAACCCTCTTTGACCGCGTCTGGGGCAGTGAAGCCCTGGGCGAAACGGCGACGGTATCGGTCCACGTCAACCGCATCCGCGAAAAAATCGAAGAAGATACGGCCAAACCCCGCTATATTGAAACGGTCTGGGGCGCCGGCTACCGCTTCCACGGATAGAAAGCGATTTTTATAGATCCTTCCCGGTTTATTGTCAGTCTGTTCAAACTTTGTTTAACTTTCCTCCCTATACTGTAGCCATCATCACCGATGTATAGAAAGGAAAGGATACCATGGAGACTTATCAGACGAAACATGAAACGCAGGGGTTGATTTCCCTCGTCCAACGGCTCTGGCAAAGAGTCCTGTCACAACCGGCTGTCGTCCTCGCCGTCATGACGGCCATCCTTTGTTTTGCTGCCAATCACTTGCTGGTCGTTACCGACCCTGTCGAATCGAATTACGCCTTGACGGCCAAGGAAATGCTGGCTTCGGGCGACTATGTTTCGCCTCGCATTTTTGGCAATTATTGGTACGATAAACCGATTTTCTTTTATTGGGAACTCATGGCCGCTTTTAAACTATTCGGCATCAGCAACTTTGCGGCCCGCTTCTTCCCGGCCCTCTTCGGCGTTGCCGGCATCCTCTTGGCCTACGCCTTTACGGCCCGGCTCTACGACAAGAAAACGGGATTTTTCACGGGTCTCATCCTGTTGACGACGGCCGAATATTTCTACCTGTCCAAGGCCATCATCACCGATATGACCTTGTTCGTCTTCTATTCGGCCTGCCTCATGGCCTTTTATATCGCCTACAGTGAAAAACGGCCGGCCTTTTATTATGCAGCCTACGCCTTTGCCGGTCTCTCCGTTTTGACCAAAGGCCCTATCGGACTCTTGCAGCCGGGGCTCATTATCCTGCTGTTCCTCTTATGGCGCCGCGATTTAAAAGCCTTGCTGCACCTTAAAATGATTTCCGGGCTAATGCTCTTTTTGGCCATCACAGCCATTTGGTATGTCCCCATGTACCTCGTGCACGGCAGTGATTTTATCAGCCAGTTCATCGGCGTCCACAACGTCCTGCGGGCGACCGTATCGGAACATCCGCGATACGACGTCTGGTATTATTACAGCGCCATCTTTTTAGTCGGTTTCATCCCCTGGGTCTTTACCCTGCCTCTGGCTTGGCGCGACTACGGCCTTACCCGGAAAATGGCAGCCCTTTGGAAGGAAAAGAAAGTGCGCCTTCCGGCCCTTTCTATGAAGACTCAGTTCCTCCTCGTCTGGGCGGTCACGATTTTCGTCACCTACCAGTTCATGGCGACGAAGTACATGACCTACACCTTCCCGTACATGATTCCCATTGCCATCGGCTTTGCGTCCTATTTGAAGAAATACGACCGCTTCGTCGTCAACCTGGCCGGCATCGTCCTGGCCCTTTACGTCGCCGTGACCTACCTGGTCATCATTCCTCAGTGCCAGCAGGCTTCGGCTTACGGCGTCTCCCAGATCGTCCGCACCGTAGCCGATGACCAGACGACAGTCGTCATGTACGGCGGCCGCTATTCCGTGTCCCAGACGTATTACTCCGGCCATCGGGCTTACCGCTTAGCCACAGCGGAACGAATCCGTGAGCTCCTGCCCGGAGACATCAGCTGGAATGCGAAAAATGTCATGCCTTTCATGGCTATCGAAGACCTGGCCGACCACGACAAGGTCCTGGCCCTGGTCAATGACCGCGAGGAAGCCCACTTCCTGCAGGAAGTTCCCGGCCATTGGAAATGGATCGGTCAAAAAGGCGTCTGGGTCGTTTACCAAAAAGAAAGCGATTTGTAGTCCCCTTGGAATGGCCTTGTGACTGAATTGTAAAGGCCGGCGCGTATACTATAGTCAATCTTAAATGAAGGGATTGATATCTATGAAAAAGTTTCAGAATATAGTACGCATGGCGTTAGTATTGGCTGTTACGACGGCAACCTTCAGCGGCGCTGCCCTGACGGCCCAGGCTGCAGAACCGAGACCGTACGATCAGCAGTGGGAACAGCACGATAACGACCGCAATCGTGACAACCACAACGATAAGAACCACAAAAACGACAAAAATCACAAGAAATACAAGAACGACAAGAAGTACAAGAACGATTGGAAAGAAAAAGAAAATCCTAAAAAAGATGTCGACCAGGCCAACCGTAAAGCCAATATCGCCATCGGCGTCGCGGCTATCGCAACGATCGTCGCCTTGTCGAAATAAGGTCGATTCCAAGACTGTCCATATCGGGCAGTCTTTTTTTGTGCCCGGAACCTTTGGGGGCCGTCCTTGTCAAGGGGCGGTCCGATGGGTATAATAAAATAGTATATAACGATAAAGGATGTGTTTGTTATGCAATTGACGCCGCGCCTGGAGGCGGCCGTGTCTCTGATTCCTAAGGGGACGGTCATCGCCGATATCGGGACCGACCATGCTTATATTCCGGTCCATACCTGTGAAACGGGGTGGTGCCCGTCAGCCATTGCCGCCGATATCGTGCCGGGACCGCTGGCGGCGGCCAAGGCTCATGTGGCCGGTGCCGGCCTTTCGGACCGTATCGACTGCCGCCTCGGTGACGGCCTGACCTGCGTTGAAACAGGGGAAGCGGACGGCGCCGTCATCTGCGGCATGGGCGGTTCCTTGATGATCAAAATCCTGCACCAGTCCTATGACCTCTGGCAGTCCTTGAAGTTCGTCGTCCTCCAGCCTCAAAGCGACAGCGGCGACCTGCGGCGCTTTCTCTATGAAGCGGGCTGGCATATCGAAGACGAAAAAATGGTCATCGACGACGGCCGCCTCTACGAGCTGCTGCGGGCCGTGCCGGGAAAGGCAGAGGCTTTGCCGGACTGGCAGTATGAACTGGGGCCCGTCAATTGGCAGCGCCGCGACGGACTCCTCGTCCGCAAGATCGAGATCCTCATGGAGACGAAGGGGCGCATTTTAGCGGGCCTCAAGAAGAGCCGCCGCGACCTGCACGTTCAAATTGAAGCATTAGAAAAGGACTTATCCTTTTGGAGGGACATGAAATGTCAGTTACAGTAGGTGAAATCGTAAAGGTATTGAATATCTGGGCGCCCTTATCGCTGAAAGAGTCGTGGGACAATCCGGGCCTGCTCATCGGAAATCCCGATGAAACCGTCGATAAGGTCTTGGTGACCCTGGACGTCATGATGGACAACGTCGACTATGCCATTGAACAAGGCGTGAAATTGATCGTCAGCCATCATCCGGTCATCTTCGACGGTCTGAAATCGCTGCGGACCGATACGTACAACGGGGCCATGTACCAAAAGCTCCTGGCCCATCACATCGCCGTCTACAGCGCCCATACCAATCTCGACAGCGCCGACGGCGGCGTCAATGACGTCTTGGCTACTTTATTGGGCCTTACGGACATCGAAGGCTTGGTGCCCGTTTCCGAAGACAAACTCTATAAAATCGCCGTCTACGTCCCGGAAAGCCACGGCGACGCCCTGCGCAAGGCCTTGGCTGACAGCGGCGCCGGCTATATCGGAAAGTACAGTGACTGTTCCTTTACGACGAAGGGCGAAGGGCGGTTCAAAGCTCATGAAGGGGCGAATCCCTTTATTGGCACCGTCGGAAAAGTGGAAACGGCAGCGGAAGAACGGATTGAAACCATCGTTCCTGAAAGGGGCCTCAAAAAGGTGCTTCAGGCTATGATAGCGGCTCATCCCTATGAAGAACCGGCCTACGACATCTATCCCTTGAAAAATAGTGGCCATGCCTTCACCATGGGCCGTGTCGGCAATTGGCCGACGCCGGAACCGGCCATGGCCGTCCTCCAAAAGATAAAGGACCTCCTCCACCGCGACGCCTTGTCCTATGCCGGCAATACGGATGTGACCGTTCGCCGCGTCGCCCTCCTCGGCGGCGGTGGGGCCGGCTTCATCAAAATGGCAAAAAATGCCGGGGCCGACCTCTACCTTACGGGGGACGTCAAATACCACGACGCCCAGGAAGCCTTTAAGCAGGGCCTCGTCGTCGTCGACGGCGGCCACTTCGGTACGGAATCGCCTGTCGTCGACGACCTTTGCCGGAGACTTCAGGCCGCGTCAGAAGAACGGCAGTGGGGCATCGACTGTCAGCGCGACCCGACGTCGCAGGATATGATCCGGTATTTAATTTAACGGTTCCTATAAGAGCCGATGATGATAAGGAAGGTAGCTGTACTATGACTAAAGAAGACCATGTAAAACACTTATTAGAAGACCCGGTCTATGCCATCATGGGCAATGAAGAACTCTGTTTGGGCCGGAGCAATATCGACGTCGCCAAGGGGCTGATTGAAGCCGGCGTTACCATCATCCAGTATCGGGAAAAGCATAAAAAATGGCGTGCTAAATACGAAGAAGCTAAGGCCATTGCCAACCTCTGCCATGAAAAAGGCGTGACCTTCATCATGAATGATTCGACGGATCTTGCCATCGCCTGCGGGGCCGACGGCATCCACGTCGGACAAGACGATGCGCCGGTCGAAGTCGTCCGCCAATTGGCAGGGCCCGACGTCTTTATCGGCGTTTCGACGAATACCGTCGACGAAATGAAACAGGCCCTGGCCGACGGTGCCGATTACGTCGGCTTCGGCCCCATGTTCCCGACCCAATCGAAGGCCGATGCCGATGACGTCGTAAGCGGCGAAGCCAAGGCCTTTGCCTTAACGTTCAGCCTGCCCGTCGTCACCATCGGCGGCATCAGCCTGGACAATATCCGCAGTATCTATGATGAAGGCTTCCGTTCCTTTGCCATGATTTCAGCCATCGTCGGCAAGGAAGACATGACCAAGGCCGTCGCCGACATCCGCCGTATCTTGCAGTAACGGCATAACAAGGCCGACGGTGGTCATTGACGGCAATCGGAAAATATGATATTCTATAAGACGTTGAGTATGAAAGGCAATCGCTAGTGCTTCGGCATTAGAGGAAAGTCCGAGCTCCGCAGGGCAGGATGCCGGCTAACGGCCGGCGAAGGTGACTTTAGGGACAGTGCCACAGAAATGTGTACCGCCACGCAAGTGGTAAGGGTGGAACGGTGCGGTAAGAGCGCACCAGCGGTACAGTAATGTGCCGGCTAGGTAAACCCCATCTGGAGCAAGACCGAATAGGGAAGGGATGAAGCGGCCCGCTGATCTTCCGGGTTGTGTCGCTTGAACATGCTGGCAACAGTATGTCTAGATAGATGATTGCTGCTGCGCAAGCAGTACAAAACTCGGCTTACTGATTACTCATCATTATAGGAATACAAGGGACTGTTGCGTGACATGACAGCATGCGGCAGTCCCTTTACATTTATGGCCGTCCATGATATTATTGCAATAAGTGGTTTTTATGGGCCTCAACCATAAGAATGAATTACCACGGCAAGGAATACTTAAACAAACAAAAGCGAGGGATTTAAGTTGGCATTAATCGTTAAGAAGTTTGGCGGCAGCTCTGTCGCTACGCCGGACAAAATGCGTGCTATTGTGCAACGGGTCTTGAAAGGGAAAAAGCCTGAAGACAAAATCGTCATCGTCGTCTCTGCCATGGGGGATACGACGGATGATTTAGTAGCCTTAGCAAAGCAGATTACCTCTAAGGCTTACGGCCGTGAAATGGATATGCTCCTGACGACGGGCGAACAGGTTTCGATCGCCCTCATGGCCATGGCCTTCCAAGAAGCCGGTCAGAAGGCCGTCTCCTTTACGGGGGCTCAGGCAGGCATCAAGACCAGCGATGCTTTCAACAAGGGCCGTATTCTGGCTTTGAAGCCGGCCCGTATCATGAAGGCACTGGAACAAGATAATATCGTCGTCGTTGCCGGTTTCCAGGGCATTACCGGTCATGGTGACATCACAACCCTCGGCCGAGGCGGTTCCGATACGACAGCCGTCGCCATTGCCGGCGCTATCCACGCTGATGTTTGTGAAATCTATACCGACGTTGACGGCGTATACACGTCCGATCCCCGTGTCGTTCCCAATGCTAGAAAAATCGATCAGATCACATACGGCGAAATGCTGGAAATGGCGAAACTCGGCGCCGGTGTCATGCAGCCCCGGGCCGTCGAAATGGGCAGCCGCTTCGGCGTTCCCATTTACGTGCGCTCGACTTTTTCGGAAGATGAAGGAACTATGATACAGGAGGATTGCTCTATGGAAGTCAAACAATATCTCATCCGCGGCGTCGCTTCGGATAAAAATGTTGCTAAAATCACCGTTCTCGGGATTCCCAATAAACCGGGGTTTGCTTATCGCGTCTTTTCTGAATTGGCAGAAAAGAACGTCGACGTCGACATGATCGTTCAGAGCGTCCGCTATGCCAACGAAGGCGTTACGGATATTACCTTTACCATTGCCCGCACGGATTTGGAAGAAGCCGAATCGGTCTTCCATGCCCTGCGCACGGAAATGCCGGTTGAAGACATCATCATCGACGACAAGATGGCTAAGGTTTCCGTCGTCGGCGCCGGTATGGCCGGTCACCCGGGCATTGCTGCCGGCATGTTCGGCGTCCTCAGCGACAATGACATCAACATCGAAATTATTTCTACGTCGGAAATCAGTATTACCTGCCTCATTGCGGAAGAAGTCGTCGATTCGGCGGTCAAAGCCATTCATCAGCACTTCTTCGACGAAGAAGACTAGGGGGATCCATGTCTGTATTGGATAGCTTTACCGAAGAAATGCTGCAGTCTGAACTGCCCAAGCGAGTGACCTTGGAGCGGCTCATTCACGGGCTGGAAGTCGAGAAGCCGCCGAAGTTTTCCATTCCGGCACCGAAATATACCTTTGAAACGAATTTACATGGCTTTCGGTACGATTACCAGCATCAAACTGTTACGATTTCTTATAAAGTAGCCCACGGCCTTCACGATGATATGACCGTGTCCTTTACGACCTTTCGGGTCTTGCTGGAAGGGCTGGGGGTCTGTATCCGAATGCAGAAGTGGTAGTTAACGTTGCCGCAGTTCCTGAGGGGATTGCGGCTCTTTTTTTGGAGGAATTATGCGCTGCGGAACGGATATGGTACAAATCAGCCGCATGGATGATTTAGTGCGGCGTCACGGCACGTCGCTGCATCGATTCTTTACGGAACAGGAACTGTCCTACTGCCAGCGTGGCGGGTCGTGGCGGATGGAGTCCCTGGCCGGCATCTTTGCGGCTAAAGAGGCCTTGTTCAAGGCCTTGGGAACGGGTTTTCGTCGGGGAAAATGGACCGACGTCGAAGTCGTTCACGATGAATGGGGGGCGCCGCAGTTTTGCTGTTACGGTTTCTATGCCGAAGCCGTGCGGGAAAAAAGCTGTCAGCCGCCGTCCCTGTCCATTGCTCATGACGGGGACTATGCCGTCGCTTTCGTCGTCCTGTAAGGGCGATACGATTTAGGATTTAGAAGGGAGCCAGGCCATGAAAAAAATAAATACAGCCGCCCAGATGCGGCAAATGGATTATGAAGCCATGCACGGAATATACGCGATAGCACCGGCGGTACTCATGGAAAACGCCGGTCGGGCCGTTGCCGAACGGGCCGAAAAATGGATCGAAGGCTGGGACGGCAAAGACGTCGTTATCTTTTGCGGTAAGGGCAATAACGGCGGTGACGGCTTCGTCATCGCCCGCTATATCTTAGCGGCCGGAGCCAGAGCCTATGTCTACATCTTAGGCGATGACGGTGATTACAGCGACGAAGCGCGGCAGCATCTGCATACCTTACGGGAGCTGGCAGATGACGAAACGTGTCTCCTCCTTTCGGCGCCGGAAAGTCAAGCCGATTGGCAGCTCTTGCGAAAACGGCTCCACGCCTCGTCCATCGTCATCGATGCCATGGTCGGAACGGGCTTTCACGGCAGCCTGCGCCAACCTGTAGCAGCCATCGTAGCGGAAATCAACGTGGCCTCTGCCGTCGGGGCGGTGACGGTCATCGCCGTCGACATGCCGACCGGCGTCAATGCCGACACGGGCGTCGTCAGCCATGGCGACGACGAAGAAGACGGACCCCTCTTTGCCGACATGACGGTCACCTTCGGTGTCTTGAAACGAGGCCTTTCCCTCTATCCCGGACGGGCCTGCGCCGGCCATATCGAAGTCGATTCCATCGGCATGCCCGGGCCGCTCCTATACGGTGCCAACGACGATGCCGTCTATTTACTGCAGCAGTCGGACATCGCGGAAATCGTCGTGCCCCGCAGCCCCGACAGCCATAAGGGCAGTCACGGGACGATCGCCGTCGTCACCGGCAGCAGCCAAATGGCAGGAGCCGCCCTCATGGCCGCTCACGGAGCCGTCCGCAGCGGTGCCGGGAAAGTCTTCCTCCGCGTACCCGGTAAGGTCGGGCCTTACTGTATCGGTGTCCAGCCGGAAGTCATGGTCAAAAGTGTCGGGACCGGCGACTCTTTTACGGCAGAGGACGCCGAGTCCATCATCGAAGAAAGCCGGAACTGGTCGGTATTGGCCATGGGTCCCGGCATGGGGAAGGATGACCGGACGCGGGAATTCTTGAAGCGCGTCTTAGCCGGAACGACGTGCCCCGTCGTCCTCGACGCCGACGCCTTGAACCTCTTGGCCGGTGAAAAGGAATTCATCCGTTCCCTGGGACAGGGACTCATCGTGACGCCCCACTTGGCAGAATTTTCCCGCCTCAGCGGATTGTCCCTGGATGACATCAAAGAGGACCTCATCGGAACGGCTCGGGCCTTTGCGGCAGACTGGAAGGTCAACCTGGTCCTCAAAGGGGCGCCGACCCTCATCGTGTCGGCCAAGACGGGCAACGTCTACGTCAACCCGACGGGCAATGCCGGCATGGCCTGCGGCGGTATGGGCGATATACTGACCGGTATGATTGCCGCCATGACGGCCCATCAGGGCATGAGCGATCTTTGCAGTGCCGCCTGTGCCGGCGTCTATCTCCACGGTGCCGCCGGCGACGCCTGCCGAAAAGACCGCGGCCCTTACGGCTTTACGCCCATGGAAACGGCCGATGCCGTGCCGGGGGTCTTAGGAGACCTCGAAGAAAATTTGGCCCTGCCTATTCTGCAGCAGCCCTTAATTGGAGGCAAGTAAGTTGAAGAAACGAAGATTTTTATTATTTCCCGTAACCCTGTTATTGACCTGTATGCTCATCCTCGCCGGTTGTGCCAACAGCCTTACGTCCATGGCTTCTTCCGGGGCCAGTGCCGTCCAGTCCCTGACCGATTCTGATAAAGACCTGAAGGTGTCGGTCCTGAACGTCGGCCAGGCTGATGCGACCCTCATCCAGTATAAGGGCCAAAATATGCTCATCGACACAGGCGACGTCGACAGCCGCGATTCTTTGGTACAGCAACTGAAAGAGCGCAACGTAAAAGAACTCGACGCCATTATCATCACCCATCCTCACGGCGACCACATGGGCGGCATGGCAGCCTTATTTAAAGCCTTTCCCATCAAGCAGATTTACGATAACGGACAGGTAGCCAACACGGTCATGTACCGCAACTACTTAAAGAACATCAAGGCCAAGCAGATCCCCTACAAAGTATTGAAGAAAGGGGACAGCCTGACCCTTGGCGATGACGTCGTCTTTACGGTCCTTTCGCCGGGTACGATTTTCACCAAGGAGAATACGACCGGTGTCTCGGAAAGCGGTTTGACCAATGACAATTCCATTGTCTGCAAGATGACCTACGGCAAGTTCTCCATGCTGTTCACCGGCGACGCCCAAAAGGAAGTCGAGCAGCAGCTCCTCAAAGAGGACATCAAGGCCGATATCCTGAAAGTCGGCCACCACGGCAGCAAGACGTCGTCGTCCGATGCCTTCGTGAAGGCCGTAGCCCCTAAGGCGGCGACCATTTCCTGCGGCGTCAATAATTCCTATAAGTTCCCGCATGAACCGACCTTGAAGACCCTTCAGAAATATCATGTCGACGTATACAGAACGGACCGCAACGGCGTCATTACCATCAAGACCGACGGTTCGTCGTACAGCATTGAAAAGGAGCATGAATGATGAAAAAAGAACTCATCGGCAGCATCGACCGCATTACGGAACAGACAGCCTATATCCTCTTGAATGATGATGAGCATGAACTCCAATTTCCCGTCGAACTCCTGCCCGAAGGGGCCGATGAAGGCATGGTCTTTACTCTGACCATCGAGCGCAACGAAGCGGAGGAACAGAAGTTGGCCGACGAAATCGCCGAGCTCCGCAGCAGTCTGCAGTAAAATCCATAGTCGAGAACGCCCGTTGAGAAGCGAGATACCTTCTCAACGGGCGTTTTTTTCTGTTATGGGAGAGGCGGATATGTTAGCCGCTGAATGATGCGGTGCATCCGATTAAAACGAAATGAAATTGTAAAAAATGAAATACTTTCTTACTATGCATACGAAATTGACAAATATGGCATAAAATGAATAAATAAACATAAAATGAATGGATATGTAAAATTACTAAGCTGTAAATCGTAAAAAGTTAGTAAATTCACAAAATAAAATGGCTCAATGAAGCCAATGTTTAAAAATAAAGAAATTTTTCACGAAAGACGTTACTTTGACAGGGTAAAAACTAAAATGTATAATAATTACAGTGAGTGTGGTGCGCAGGCAGGCAGCACTCGCCCGATAGAGCCGACAAACAGTGTGATTCAAGGCAGTAAAAGAGAGGAAACTAGGACAACTCGCCAATGAACCCTTGAAGAATACGTTTCGACACTCGCCTGTAACGGTGTAAGGCTTACAGAAACTTCATCTTATCGAAAAGGGGTTATACTCATGAAATCCAAAGTATTAGCAGCTCTCGTAGCAACCATGGCCGTTGGCGCAACTTGTGCTTTCGCAGCGAACCCGTTTGTCGACGTACCGTCCGACAGCTGGGCTTACAAATCCGTCGTAGAATTGGCTGACGCCGGCATCATCCAGGGTGTTGACGGTGAACATTTCCAGGGCCAGCGCAACATCACTCGTTACGAAGCCGCTGAAATGGTCGCCAAAGCTATGGCTCACATGGACAAAGCTTCTGTCGAACAGCGTGCCCTCATCAACAAATTGGCTGATGAATTCGCTGACGAACTCAACAACCTCGGCGTTCGCGTAAGCGCTCTCGAAAACCGCGTCGGCAACGTTAAACTGACCGGTGACGCTCGTGTTCGCTATCGTTACCAGAAAGACAGCAAAGAAAACGACGCTTCTTGGGATTATCGTGTTCGCCTCCGCGCTAATGCTATGGTCAACAAAAACACGAAGGTTACCTATGGCATCAGCACCGGCAACCATGCCTTCTCTGACAATGGCAAAGCTGAAGATGAAAACGACATCTTATCGGATATCGCTAAAGTCGACTACAACTTCGGCGGCGGCGACTGGACTCTCAGCGTAGGCCGTACGGACAAATACGTTATCGGCGGTTCTAAAGGTTATGGCTACAACTACGGCGATATCTTCGACCGCGCTGAATTGAAGTACAGCGGCGACAGCTTCATGGCTACGGCCGGCTACGGTAAATTTAAGGCTGGCGGTGTTGCAGGTCTTGCAGCTGATCCGTTGAGAACAGTCTTGCCGGAAGGTCTTGACGGCACCAAGACGGCTTACGGCGTCATCGAAGGCCGCTTCGGCAACGGCACGGCTATCGGCGGTTACTACAACACCTTCGACAACGATGAATACAATGCGATTGTAAGAGGTACGGAACTCGATTACCTCTGGGGTGCTTATGCAAGCTTCAACTTCGGCAAAGACTGGAACCTCCTCGGTAACTACGAACGCGTCAACTACAACAGCAATATCTCCACCTCTAAAGTTCGCAGCGACGAAGATTCCGCTGCCGTTTGGATCGGCCGCCTGACCTACGGCAAAGCTGTCATGGCTACGCCGAAGACATGGGACGCTTGGGTTGAATACCTCAACGCTGAAGACGGTGCATACATCGGCGGTTCCACCAACTCCTGGAGATGGGGCAAACTGGATAACCTCGAATCCTGGGGTGCCGGCATCGACTACACCTTCGCGAAAAACGCTCAGTTCCAGGTCATGCAGTCCTTCGCTTCGAAAGTTAAAGACGGCGACGGCAGCGATCCGGAAGAACAGACGCGTGCTCAGTTCGTATTCGCATTCTAATCCTTCCTCATCAAGGAACTTACCAAGACCACTCAGAAATGGGTGGTCTTTTTTTGTGCGGACAACGCCTGTGAAAGCCTTGACGAATATCGCATAAAATGAATCAACCAAGATGGATGAGCCTGTACTTGGATGTAACGTGCAAAAAAAGTTAGTAAATTCACAAATTAAAATGGCGTATTGAAGCCGATATTTAGAAATAAAGGGATTTTTTACAAGATACTTTGACAGGTTAGAATACAAAATGTATACTCATTACAAAGAGTGTTGTGCCAAGGCAGGCAGCACGTGACCCGTAGGGCAGACAACGGTGTGATTCAAGGCCGTAACAGAGAGGCAACCGGGATAACTCGCCAAGGGACCCTTGAAGCATATGTGTTGACACGCGCCCGTGACGGGGGAAGGCTTACAGAAATTTCATTTTACATCGAAAGGGAGGTTACTACTTATGAAAGCCAAAGTATTCGCAGCTCTTGCCGCGGCCATGGCCGTTGGCGCAGCCTGTGCTTTTGCAGCGAACCCGTTTGTCGACGTACCGTCCGACAGCTGGGCTTATCAATCCGTCGTTGAATTGGCTGACGCCGGCATCATCCAGGGCGTTGACGGGGAACACTTCCAGGGCCAGCGTAACATCACCCGTTACGAAGCCGCTGAAATGGTCGCCAAAGCCATGGCTCACATGGACAAAGCTTCTGTCGAACAGCGCGCCCTCATCAACAAATTGGCTGATGAATTTGCTGACGAACTCAACAGCCTCGGCGTCCGCGTAAGCGCTCTCGAAAACCGCGTCGGCAGCGTGAAACTGACCGGGGACGCTCGTTTTCGGTATCGGTATCAGAAAAACAACAAAGAAAACGATAAATCTTGGGATTATCGTATTCGCCTCCGCGCTAATGCACAGGTCAACGACCGCACCAAGGTTACGTACGGTATCAGCAGCACGTACCACTCCTTCGCAGATAATGGCGCCGCTGAAGATGAAAATGATATCGTGACCGATATCGCTAAAGTAGACTATAATTTTGGCGGCAAGGCTTGGAACCTCAGCGTCGGCCGTACGGATCGGTATGTCATCGGCGGCAACAACTCCTATGGCTATAACTACGGCGATATCTTCGACCGCGCGGAATTGGCGTACAAGGGCGACCGCTTCAAAGCTGCGGCCGGCTACGGTAAATTGAAGAAGGGACGCCTGGCAGGGTCCGGCACGGTGGAAGGCGCCAAGACGGGGTACGGTCTCATCGAAGGTTCCTTCGGCAACGGCACGGCTGTCGGTACGTACTACAATTCCTTCCAGGACACCAACCTCGATGATCTCTGGGGTGCTTATGCAAGCTTCCTCTTCGGCCGGGACTGGAAACTCCTCGCGAACTACGAACGGGTCAGCTATGACAAGGCTATCTCTACGGCACGGGGCAACGAAGATTCGGCCGGCGTTTGGATCGGCCGCTTGACTTACGGCAAGGCCGTCATGGCTAGGCCCAAGACTTGGGATGTTTGGGTTGAATACATCAATGCTCAGGACGGGGCCTATGCGGTGGGGGCTTTTGGTGCCACCAGCTCTTGGAGACGGATCGGCAAATTGGATAACCTCGAATCCTGGGGGGCCGGCATCGACTATACCTTCGCGAAAAACGCTCAGTTCCAGGTCGGGCAGTCCTTCGCTTCGAAAGTGAAAGACGGCGACGGCAAAGATCCGGAAGAACTGACGCGAGCCCAGTTCGTCTTCGTATTCTAATCCTTCTCCACCGTGAATCTTATAAAGACCACTCAGAAATGGGCGGTCTTTTTTGCGCTGTCAGGGCCTTGTTTTTCGTGGAAGACGCCGGCAGCGGATATCGCTCTTGGGGGAGGGGGACATAAAAAAACGCAGCTACATGACGTGGCTGCGTTTTTCATCTCACCCGTTTGGAGGCGGCTGATTCTTTCTTATAAGGCTTTCGGCAGGGTAAAGAACCAAATCTGGCTTTCCTGTTCCGTCGGAGCGTTCTTCTTGAGGCTGATCTTGACCTTATGGACTTTATTGTCTTTATTGTAGATCATGGCTTTTTTGTCGCTGTCGTAGGTGTAGTCCGAAACTTCCGGATCGGCGACGGCCGAATCTTTGACATCGATGTCCATGCCGAAGTCATTGTCGTTGACGACGGCGAGGGTCTGGCGGTCCGGCAAGAGGGCCAGGCCTTCGGCTTTTTCGATGTTCCAGCCATTTGCACGCAGGTCGAGGACCAGTTCTTTCTTAGCCGGTACGATCTTGCCGTCCAGGCGGCCGTATTCGAGATCGCCGTTATCGCCAATGGGGGTCGCGCCGTTGAGGTCTACTTTGTAGATCAGGTTCTGCATTTCGCCGTGCTGTTTGCCCTGTTCGATCATGAGGAACTGGCCCTTGCCGATGGACGTGATATCGCCGATTTTGGCAGCGCCGGTGTTCTTATAGCCCGTGTCGACGGGATAGGCATACATGGTCGTTTCTTTTGTAATCGGATCGAATTCGACGATGCGCGTATATTTGGCCGTCTTGGCCGTTTTGCCATCGACGTTTAAGGGGCTTTGGATGAGGGCAAAGACGTGGCCCTTTTCATCGACCGTCAGGCCTTCACTGCCGCGGTTGGGGACGCGGTCGGCTAAAATCTTGGGCAGGCCCATGCCGGGGCCGTATTTTTCAAGGATATTGCCTTTTTTATCGACTTTAGCGATGAAGGGTCCATATTCGTCACTGATCCAGAAATTGCCGTCCTTATCGAGGGCCAGGCCTTCCGTATCGAGACCGTTTCTGTCGGTACCGAGGTCATTCATCTTGAAGTCCAGGGCGACTTCATTGGTCGAACCGGTCAGGCCCGACGGAATCGGTTTGCCGCTGATGGGCTTGCCGTTTACTTTCAAGGGGATGGAAGAAATGATATCGGCCCGGTCTTTAGCCGGATTGACCTTGATGACACCGATGCTGGGCGTGAAGTTCGGCGTCGGGAAGAATTTCCCGGACATCTTTTTGCCGTCTTTGACGTACGTCGGGATGTCGCCGTTAGGGCCGCGGTCGGTGATGGCGTAGAATTCCATCGTGCCGTCGGCTTTGACCGATTTCAGGGCCAGGGCCGAGCCGTAGCCGGGATTGATGTGATGGTTAAAGGCTTTTTCATTTCCCTTATACGGGAGCTGATAGGCATCAGCATGGACGATGTAGGCCGTCGGTTCGACGTCCTTGGCACTCAGGGCCAGGCTTCCCATGGCGGTAAGGGTCAGCCCTAAAGCGAGCCAGCGTTTCCATTGTTTTTTCATAGTGATCATGCACCTCCTGCATATTTCAACCCATTGTATCAAGACGTCATCAATGTTTTGTGATGAACGGGTAAGGGCTGTGTAAAAACGAGGATGGTGTATAATGGTAGCAAAGGCATTGAAAAGGAGACAGGGACATGACGGAACAAGAATGGGAACAACTTTTACAAATCAAGACGGCCGGCCGGGACGACAGTCACGCTGACGGCGAGCATCATCCCTATGAGCCGACGGACTACGGTGTCCTTGAAAAATTGGCCAACAGCGGCTCTATCCGCAAGAAGGATACCCTTATCGACTATGGCAGCGGCAAAGGAAGGGTCAGTATCTTCATGACCTATCAGACCGGATGCCGCTCTATCGGCATCGAATACGACGAACGGTTGTGGCAGAAAGCCCTGGTCAACGCCAAGAGTCCGGCAGCTCGAAATAAGGTGTCCTTTATCCTGGCCGATGCAGCGGTGTATGACCTGCCGGATGAAGCCGACTGCTGTTTCTTCTTCAACCCCTTTGCCCTGCACACCCTGAAAAGGGTCCTGGGGAAGATCTTCGATTCTTTGCAGCGTCGGCCGCGGCGGCTGCGAATCTTCTTTTACTATCCTTATGAAGACGTGGAAGATTTTCTCAGCCACCACCTGCGCCTCGTGGCAGAAGACCCGATCGACTGCAGCGACCTCTTTGGCGGCGATGCGAAAGAAAAAATCCTCGTATATCGCGTGCGAGAGGAGCTGTAAGACCTTAGCGATTTTGCTGATTCCGGAGATAACGGGCCGCACTGCACCGCAGGGTATCGAGTTCATCCGATTGGATATGGTCGTCGCATAGCGGCAGGATCTGATCTTGCAAGACGGAATCCGGCGCCGTTTTCAGCCTTTCCGGGTCCAGCCAGGGAAAGGCGAGATTTACTTTTTCCGGAGTCTCCTTTTCCGGTTTGGCAGCGGGAATGCGGTTGTAAGGGCAGGCATTTTGACAGGCATCACAGCCGACGACCCAAGACCCCATGGCTTTTTCAGGCAGCGCAGGCGGCAGTTGGCTTTTGCCGAAGGTATTCCAAAAAGAGACGCACTTCAAAGGATTCATGGTAAAGGGGGCTGAAAGAGCCCGAGTCGGGCAATGGTCCTGACAGAGGCGGCATTGAGGGGCGCAGGGCTTCAGGTCGTGATGTTGGTGGAGTTCACAGGACGCATCGATGACGAAGCCTTCGAGCATGACGAAGGAGCCCTTCTCGGTATAGAGAAAGTTGTTTTTCCGGATAATGCCCAAGCCGGCCTTCATGGCGGCATGACGAAGGCCGCCGATTTGAAGGTGGGAGCTTTTTTCGCCGCCTTCCCAGCGGATGCCTTCTGCCGTCAGCCAGTCGGTAAAGGCGTCTTTCTTCCGGAGTCCTTCATCGTCGAGGGATACTTGCGGGGCGAGAAAGAAGGCCCGAGCGTATTTCCCTTCAAGGGACTCGGGCAGGCGGTATCGGCCGAGCCACCACGTACAAATGATGACCGATTTAGCCCAGGGGAAGCGCTGTTTCGTTTTCATTCCGGGCCCTATGCGTTCATAAAAGGGGCGGCTCGTCGGTTCCTTTTCCAGTCGCTCTTGGAAGCGTTCCAGGTATTCATCCATCTCGTCGATGGCGATGATGCCGCAGTCGTCGTAGCCGGAAAGCAGGGCCTGTTGATAGATTTTTTCAGCAAGCAGAGACGGGGAGGTAGTCATAGGAGACTCCTTTCTGATAAAAAAAATAAACCACTTGGTCTATGAACCGACCCCCTAAAGTTGGACCTAAAAATCTAACTTTAGGAGGTCGGTTTTTTATGGTAAAATACAGTACTGAATTTAAGTTGAAAGTTGTCACTGCATATCTTAATGGTGAAGA
>NZ_JAXIXE010000028.1:0-22599 GCF_036305205.1 Megasphaera massiliensis | reverse complement strand
CGTCCTCTTCTCCATCGGCACCAGCATGGGCGGCGGGGAAAACATGTTCAACGCCGGTGTCAGCGTCAAGTTTGGAAGCAGCAATGAATATTCAAACTACTCTAAAGCTTCTTTAGCCGCTGTCGTATCGGAACAGGCTTCGACGATCGGCTCTTTGAATGCTCGCGTAGAAAAGCAGGAGCAGGAAAATGAAGCTCTGCGGGCACAGGTTGAAAAACAGGCTCAGGAAAATGCCGAATTACGCACACAAGTTCAGGACATCCTGCGCCAGTTGGCGAACAAATAGGCCGAAGGTTAACACGTAATCAACATCCTTTAGCACAAGACAAAACGGGGCTGTCCCGAGGTCATCATACCTTGGAGCAGTCCCGTTTTTCTATGGATGCGGAATTGGCAGCTAGACGCTCATTCCTTTGGCGTAGTTTTCGTACAATTCTTTATAGTAGCCGCCGCGGGCCAAGAGTTCACCATGGGGCCCTTGTTCGACGATGCGGCCTTGGTTGACGACGAGGAGGAAATCGGCGTCGCGAATGGTCGACAGGCGGTGGGCGATGACGATGCCCGTACGCCCTTTCAGCAGCTGATTCATGGCCTTTTGCACTTCTACTTCGGTGCGGGTGTCGACGTTGGCCGTCGCTTCATCGAGGACCAAGATGCTGGGATTGACTAAGAAGGCGCGGGCAATGGTCAATAATTGCCGCTGGCCTTGAGACAAGTCGTCGGCACCGTTTTTCAGCACCGTGTCGTAGCCGAGGGGGAGGGTACGGATGAAATGGTCGGCCATGGCCAGTTTGGCGACCTTGATGATTTCTTCGCGGGAGGCGTCCGGTTTGCCGTAGGCAATGTTTTCGGCAATGGTGCCTGTGAAGATCCACGTATCCTGCAGGACCATGCCAATCTGTCGGTGCAGGGTTTCACGGCGAAGGTCACGGATATCGGTGCCGTGAATGGTAATGGCGCCGCCGGAGATTTCGTAAAAGCGCATGAGGAGATTGATGATCGTCGTTTTTCCGGCACCTGTCGGGCCGACGATGGCGACGACGTGGCCTTTGGGAATCTCAAAATTCACATCTTCCATGAGGGGCTTGTCGGCGCTGTAGCCGAAGGTGACGTGTTTAAATTCAATGGCGTTATCCTTTGAGGCCGTCGCCGGTTGTCGCCGTGCTTCATCATAAGACGGTTCTTGCCGACCTGTCTTTTCATCAGGCAGGACCTCGATGGTCCCGGAATCGTCTTCCATGGGATAGTCTAAAATTTCATAGATGCGGCCTAAGGCGGCGTGTGTTTCCTGGAATCGCGTCAAAATGTAGGAGCTGCGGGAAATGGGGTCCGATACCTGGGTTACATAGAGGAAGAAGGCCTGAATGTCACCGAGGGTGATTTGGCCCCGGAGGACGAGGAGTCCGCCTTGGATGGCGATCAGGACGTAGCCGATTTGGTTGATGAAATTGACCAGGGGCATGATGAGCTGTCCCATAAAGCCCGACTGCCGTTCGCGGGTGAAGAGGCGGGTATTGAGGTCGCTGAGGTTATCCGTCGTGATTTTTTCAAGGCCAAAGGCTTGGACAATCTGCTTGCCGGAAATCAGTTCTTCGATGCCGCCGTTGACGGCGCCTAAGGCTTCCTGCTTACGAAGGTAAATGGTGCGGGCCTTTTTGGCCGTAAAGGTCAATCCCAGGACGCCGACGACGATGACGCTGAGGATGATGGCGGCCAGGCGGGGGCTGATCCAGATCATCATGGCCACGGCGCCGACGATGCCGATGAAGGACGAAATGAGGCCGGGAATGCCTTCGCGCAGCGTTTCACCGACGGAGTCTAAGTCGCTGGTCAGGCGGCTCAGCATGTCGCCGCGGTTGTGCTGGTTGAAATAGGCCATGGGCAGGTGATGGAGCTGGTGGCTCACGCGGCTGCGCAGGGCCAGGACCATGTGCTGCGATGCCCCGGCGATGATGAATTCGCTGGCGTAGGTAAATACGGCGTGGCAGCTGTAAAAGAAGACCAGCAGCAGAACGGTGTTGGTCGTGCCGTCTAAGATGGCCGTGATTTCTTGCTGCTCCTCGATGCCGTGAACGATGGCGTCGACGATGTTGCCCAAGAGGCGCGGGGAGATGATTTCAAAACTGGCCGCTAAAATGAGGGCCAAGGTCAGGACGGCCAATCGCCACCACTGACTACGGGAGTCACGGAGAAAGCGTTTGACGAGTATCATAAGGCCACCTCCTGTGACGTCACGATTTGCTGATAAATGGGGCAGCGGGCCAATAATTCATCGTGCGTGCCGACACCGACGGCCTGGCCCTGATTGATGACCAGAATTTTATCGGCTTTTCGGGCGGCGCTGACCTTCTGCTCGATGGAGATGAAGGCTCGCCCCGTGTGGTCCTTATTTTCTGACAGCCCTTTGATGTCGGCGCCGTCTCTGATTTCTTCGGCTACGGCTTTTCGGACTTGCTGCTCCGTAATGCCGTCTAAGGCAGAAAAACTGTCGTCAAAGATGAGCAGCCGCGGCTTTCTCACTAAGGCCCGGGCCATGGCAAGCCTTTGCCGCTGGCCGCCGGAGAGGTTGGTGCCGCCTTGGGAGAGGAGATGATCGTAACCGTCTTCAAAACGGCTGATGAACTCATGGGCGCCGGCGAGGACGGCTGCTTCTGTTAGCTGATCCGCCGATAGGGGCTCGTCTGAATTTTGGGCCTTGCCGTAGGCTAAGTTCATAGCAATGGAGCCCGTGAAGAGATAGGCTTTTTGCGGCACATAGCCGATTTGGGAGCGAATGGATTCTAGGGGCTGCTTGAAAATAGACTTCCCGTCAAAGAGGATGTTTCCCGATTCAATGGGGTATAAGCCTAAAATAAGCTTGGCCAGCGTACTTTTGCCGGAGCCGATATCGCCCATGACGGCCAAGGTTTCACCGGCTTCGAGGGTAAAGGAGATGTCCTTTAAAGCTGCTTCTTCGGCGTCGTCATAGCGAAAGGTGACGTGGCGGAATTCTAAAAGCGGCGGCTCTTTGCCGGAAGCCTCTGCGGTACTTTTTTCGTGCTCGTCCTTCTTTAACGGCTCGTTGTCAGAGGGGAGACTCATCGTTTCTTGGGAGGCCAGCCTCTTTTCGGCGTGTATTAATAATTCCTGAATCCGGCCGTAGCAGATGACGGCTTCGGGGACGTCGAGGAGGACGAAAACGGCCATGATGAGGTTCATCAAAATGAGGGTGGCGTACTCGATGATGGCCATGATATCGCCAATCTGCAGTTGTCCCGAATCGATTTGGTAGCCGCCGAGCCACAAGATGACGACGGTACTCATATTGAAGATGATGAGGATACTGGGCAGGCCGATGGCGTAGGTCCGGGCCAGCTTCGTTTCTTTGGCCGATAAATCGGAAAACATCCGGATTTCAGCGGCCTTTTCGTCGCGGCTGCGGTTAAAAGCCCGGATGACCGACATGCCGATGATATGGTCGCGGACCAGATCGGTGAGCTTGTCCAACTGTTGCTGGACGGCCATGACGATGGGAAGGGCCCTTTTTTGGATGACGAGCATGAGGCCGACCATGAGGATCATCAGGCTCAAGATGATGAGCCCCATTTCAAAACTTTTATAGAAGGTAAGGCCCAGGCCGACGAGAATCATGAGGGGCATGGGAAGAATCATGTTGATGCCTTCGGCGAGGACGGACTGGATTTTTTCGACGTCTCGCGTGGCCCGCATGAGCAGGGTACCCGTGCCGTATTTAGAAAAATCGGACAGGGAAAAGTCCTGTAAAGCCTGTACCAATTGTTGGCGCATGCGGAGGCTGACGCGGGAGGCGATATGAGAACTAAAGTATACGGCGCCCAGGGAGCCCATGAGGGTTACCAACGACGCGGCCATCATGGCGATGATGAGGCGGCTGATGGCGTCGATATCGCCTTGCAAGACGCCTTCGTTGATGATGCTGGCCGTTAAAGTCGGCACGGCCAGGGCACTGATGACGTGAATCAACGAGAGCAGACAGGCGCTTAAAAATGCCCATTTTACAGGCCGTATATAAGTGGAGCTGAACTTCATTGAGCATCCCTTCCTTTCCATGTAGTCTAGGGCTATTGTACCATACCTAGCGGCCCATCATCGACTGTATGGGTGAAAATGCATGAGCTGTTTTAACTGTTGTCGGGAGAATTTATTGATTGACTATAAAAATACATAATATTGGCCATAAAATGACTAACTTTACGATTATATAAAATAAATGTATACTTATATTGTAAGGTGAAAACGAATGGGTAATGGATTAGAAAGGAGATTCTTTGATGAACAGGATTTATCGGGTTATTTGGAGTCGAGCAAAAAACAGCTATGTCGTCGTGTCGGAAATGGCGAAAAGCCGGACCAAGAGTAATGGCAGTCGTGTCGTGAAAAAGACGGCCTTGGCAGCCATGGTTTTGGCAGGGCTGAGCATGTCCGGAATGGGGCTGTCGGCCTATGCAGCAGATAATATTGTCGTCGACAGCGGAACGGCGACGGGTACGACCAATACTGTGACCGATGATAAAACAGCTCGCGTTGTGGGGACGGAAAATACTGTAACCGGCAGTGAAGATGCAAATGTCATGGGTGACACGAATACAGTTGAAAACAGCAATGGTGTCAATATTGTCGGCAATGATAATAAGGTGACAAAGAGCTATCCTTACGATGGCGGAACAAGATATGAAGCGAGCCTTGATACGCGTATTTTGGGCAATAACAACGAAGTGCGGGGCAGTCGGAAGCAAAACGTCATCGGCGATAATAACAAGATAATTGCTAGAGATGTCGGTACGGTTACTGACTATGGTCATCCGGAAGGCCGTGAACCGAATATTTCCGACTTAACCATTGGCCGCGGCAATGTGATTACCGGTAACGATACGTATCGCAATGAATGGGACGCTTTAACGGTTATCGGTAATAATAATAATATCAGAGGTACGGCTGCCGGGATTGTTATTGGGGATAATCGAAACAATACGGAGCTTACAGATTCTATTATTATCGGCTCTTTATCTCCCGATGAAAAGAACTCGGATGACAATGATATTCGGGCAAGAAATATGGTTGTCATCGGCTATCATGCCTTTGGCAGCGATGGCAGTATGGCAATCGGGAGTAGAGTTAAGACCTTAGGGCCTGCAAGTGCAGCTGTGGGAATTCGTTCGACCGTCGAGGGAACTACTTATTATGCGACTCTCTATGGTATCGATAACAAAATCAGTACTGAAAGTGACACTGGATTTGGTGCATCGATAGCTCCCGGTGCTTTCGGCATGTTGAATAAGGTTGACTCATCCTTTAACTCCATGGTCTTTGGTACCGGCAACCGGGTGACCAATGCCTTCGGTAATATAAACGAAGGTATTGAAGGCGGATTTATGAGCGGCCGTATGGGCGAGCTGCTCTATCATGGCGGTGATGATATCGGGTATAAGGATCATTTCTCTGAAATCATGGGTGATTATGCTACGCTTAACGGCGGTTCTGTCTTTGCACTAGGGAACGGCAACGTATCGGATTATGCAAGACGTTCCTCTATCTTTGGGACGGGCAACACTTTAAACGGCAGCGAAGCTGCGGCCAGTGATTATAATCTGGTTACCGGCTATCAGAATAAGGCAACCAATGTGAATAACGTATCCGTCATGGGGACGGGTAATAAGCTTAGCGATGCGGCGACGGACGTCGTCATCGGTGATTACCATACCTTATCGGGCGGCAAAAATAACGTCATTTTGGGAACGATGGGGACAACAGATGGCTATGAAGAACAGACCTATACTCCCCAGAGTTACGCTCATACGACAGGAGAGCTGCAGTGGACTGGAGATACGCTGCACTATGTGGTAAAGGTGCAAAAACCGTTACGCGAACATGCGGAAAACATCAGCAACGCCGTCATGGTCGGTTATAATACGGACGTAGAGCATGATGACGGCGTGGCGATTGGCAGCAACGCTGTATCTTCTGTTGACAAAGGGGCTTTTGGGTATAACCCGATTACCGGCAAAGCCTTTGAAAATGAAGCGGCTATCGTAGCCTTTGCCGGCAAAGAAGCTCGCTTTGCCGAATTAAATAACAGTATCCCTGATTTAGAATCGGCTCTTTCGACAGCCAAAGCTGATTATGATACCAAGGTATCCGATTATTTGGCCAAGAACGCTGACTATGTGCAGGCCGTACATGCTTATAACAACATTGACCATGATTCAGACCAAGGTCGAAAAATTAAAGAGCAGATGGATGCTGCCAAGGCTGCCAATGATGCTGCCAGAGAGGCTATGGATGTGGCCGAATCCAGCATGAACGATGCCAATAAGGCCTACACGGCAGCTGTATCGGAAAAGAATCAGATTACATCGGCTTGGCAGTCCAATGCTGCCGCTGTATCCGTCGGTGACAGTGAATTAGGTATCACCCGTCAAATCACCAACGTCGCTGCCGGCACCAACGATACCGATGCCGTCAACGTGGCTCAGCTCAAAGCGGCCGTAGATGCAGCCGGCACGGGCTTACAGGAAAGTAACGAAGCCTTAACATTCAAAGACAATAAATTAGGCCTGTCCATTAAGAACTCGGAAGGGACCGAAATCATTTCGGGCAGCGTTAATTTATCGACCATTGCCTCGGCAATCGACACGAGAAATACCATTGCCAATGCTGACGGCGACAGCACGATTTCTATCGACAGCACAGAAAAGAATAATATCGGCGGAACGGAATACAAGATCAAGGTCAATACCGACGGCAAGGTAGCTTCGGGCAATAAGGGCATCGTCACCGGCGGTACGGTATACAATGAAACACGGGTCGCTCAAGACGGAACCTATGTTAAGAAAGCGAAGTCGGCGGGCGATAACTTAACGGCTTTAGACAGCCAGGTAGCTTCGAATACGACGCAGATCACGACCAATACCAACAAGATTACCAGCCTCACCAATGAAGTGACGGATATTTCCAGTAACGTGACTAACTTGAACAGCCGGGTCAGCAAACTCGATACGCGCATCAACCGCGTCGGTGCCGGTGCGGCAGCCTTAGCGGCCCTTCATCCCCAGGACTACGATCCGACGGCGAAGTGGGACTTTGCAGCCGGCTACGGTAATTACAATTCGGCTAATGCCGTTGCCATCGGTGCCTTCTATCGGCCGACGAACGACGTTCTCTTCTCCATCGGAACCAGCCTGGGCGGCGGAGAAAACATGTTCAACGCCGGCGTCAGCTTCAAGTTCGGCCAGGGCAGCCCCTATGCCGGCTACTCGAAAGACGCTTTGGTCGGCGTCATTTCGGAACAACAGCAAGAAATCGATACCATGAAGGCGGAAAACGAAGCCAAGGACAAACGCATCGAAGCCCTCGAAAAACAGATGCAGGATATCATGAACCGTTTGAACGGATAAGTGATGGTTACGACATCTTTTAGGCTCTTTGTTAAATGTTAGGGTGCCAACTAAATCATCCAACGCGAATGGACGTGAGTGAGTTTTTCTTGCTCTCGTCCATTTCTTTTTTTATTCTTTTAAAGACGCCCAGAGGATTCTGATGCGAAATCTTTCGAAATTCTGGAATCCAAAAGCGGCTCGTTTCAATACGTTTATCTTGTTGTTCATCCCTTCCGTAAATCCGTTCGAATACACTTGTGTCAGTCCATTTAAGATCGCTTGTCTCCAATCTTTAAAGGTTTTCAACACACTTCTAAATTCGCTTCTCACGAAAATGGTTCTGAACCTTTTCCGCACTCGTTCCTGAGCCCAGATGACCAGCCTTTTGATATGGAATCGGTCTCCCATGATGGTTACACAAGGAAACATGGTTTGAACTACACGACGGAAAAGAGAAGTGAGAGACATATCTATATACTCCTTTCGGTTCTTCGTGGTGGTTGAGCTAACTGGTAGTGTTGGATATGTCTTATTTTATATAGAACAAGGGTCTTGTAAACTAGAGTGTCCACAAGACCCCAACATTTATTATAGAACCTGTTTTTTTGCGTCAAGCACCAAGGAATATACAGCGAAAGCCCTCTACCTAGAGGATGAAGCGGGGGACCAATTTGCGTAAGCCATTGAAGCCAGACCATGGTAATGACTAGACAAGGTGCATATTTAGTGTTATTGTAGAAAAAAGTTCGATATTATGTGCCAGGAATAGAATCGTGTACTCGCCGTATTTTGTAAAGGAGCTGATCCCATGAATCCTATGGACGTGTTATTGAATCATCGCACTATTCGTGAGTTTAAATCCGATCCTATGCCGCCGCAGCAATTGAGCCTATTATTGGATATAGCCAAAAGAACGGCTACCAGCATGGGGATGCAAAGTTTCAGTATCATCCACATTGAGAATCCGGAACTGAAAGGGGCTATTGCAGAAGTTTGCAACCAGGAATATGTAGCACGGGTACCGGAGCTGTTTATTTTCATCGTCGATGCATACCGCAACTCCCGTATCGCTCGCGAACGAGGGGTAGAAAGTGTTGGTGAACGCGATAGCGATCGTTTCTTTCAAGGCTGGACGGATGCCGCTATAGCCGCTCAAAATATGGTGGCCGCTGCTGAACTTAGTGGTCTCGGTACGGTTTATTTTGGCAGTATCTTAAATAATGCACCTAAGATGATTGAACTTCTGAAATTGCCGGAATTAACCTTCCCCGTAGTGGGGGTCGGCATTGGGATACCGAATCAGGAACCGCAGTTAAAGCCGCGTATGCCTCGTGAAGCCAACGTATTTGAGGACTCTTATCGGGTATTTGATTCTTATTTGGAACTGTTGAAAGATTACGATGCGGAAATGGAAGAGTATTACGATTTGCGTGATACGAATCGACGGGTAGATTCCTTTACGAAACAGATTGCCGGTAAGAAGGCAATTCCGTTACGGCAAAAATTGATACAACAAGCAGAAGCACAAGGCTTTACCTTTTACGATATCGAGGAATAAATACTTTTTGGCCCCGAGCGGTGACCGTCAAAGTGTTTTTTACGGCTGACTACTTGCGATAGCAAGTGGTCAGCCCTTTTTGCTGTTTGATGCCAGGGAGACCATAGGGCATTTTTTGATGTGGCTATCGTAGGTGGCGTAGCTTTTATGGAAAATTTATGTTCAAACAATGACGATATGGTTAATTGCAATACCAATTAGGCCACTCGAGACAATTCGGTAATGGCCGCTGTTTTTTTGTTGTCATCCCTTGTGATATCCTGTATAATAAAAAATTAACACCGTTTGGTGCGTTCGATGATGTTATTCTTCTATATGTTGGCAAGGGAGTTTTTTCTATGAGCTTTTTTCTGCAGGGCCTGACGTTGGGCTTGGCCTATGTGGCCCCCATTGGCATGCAAAATATGTTTATCATCAATTCGGCACTGAATAATACGCGGCGGCGGGCTTTTTTGACGGCCCTCATCGTCCTTTTTTTCGATATTACCTTGTCCCTGGCCTGTTTCTTCGGTATCGGCCGGGTGATGGAACTCTTTCCTAAGGTAGAAATGGTCATCTTAGGCGTTGGCAGCCTGCTGGTCCTCTATATCGGCGCCGGACTCATTCGGGCCAAGGCGGAGACGCAGGGCGAGTATCGGCCCATGACGATTCGCAAGACTATTTCTGAAGCGGGTATCGTCACTTGGATTAATCCTCAGGCCATCCTCGACGGAACGATGCTCCTCGGATCCTTTCAGGTGACCTTGAGCGCATCTCAGCAGACGCCCTTTCTCAGCGGCGTTCTCCTCGCTTCGTGCGTATGGTTTATTTTCTTGAGCGGCCTCGTTTCTTTGTTCCGCAGCCGCTTCAGTCCGCGCATCCTGCGGGCCATCAATATTATCTGCGGCTCTGTCATCTGTTTTTATGGCTTGAAGCTGCTCTTTGACTTTGCCAGTCGCCTGAGCTGAGGACTTTCATCGGAAGCGGGCCTTGGGCGACGTCCCGTAATACTCTCTAAATGCTTTGTAGAAATTGCTGTTATTGCTGTAGCCCAGCATGGCAGCAATTTTTTCGATGGAAAGATCCGTCGACTTTAGGAGGATGGCCGCCTTTTTCATGCGGATGGACAGGAGAATCTCTGAAAAGGTGCGGCCTTCTTTTTCGGACAAGAGGCGCGAGAGGTAGACCGGATGGTAGCCGAAGCGGGCCGCCGTGCTCTTGAGGGTCGCCGTGTCGGAATGGTATTCGATGTAGGCCATGATTTCTTCTGTGACCGACGCCTTTCGGGCCGGCTGGTTTTGGGCCCGGACGGCTTCGGACATGTACATGGCCATGGAGAGGAAGAGGGCTTTCAAGATGGATTGGCTCTGGTCCGTGCGGCGGACGTATTCCAGTACCATCAAGTCGAGGATGGACCAAATCGGGGAATCGGCTCCCGGCGTGAAGCGGATGATGCCGTCGGCATAGCGGTTGACGGCGGGCTCTAAAAAGAAGTGGAGCAGGTCCGTGTCGGCGCCGAGGACGGAAAGGTATTCTCGGAGGAAGGTTTCTTTCTTGATGAGGATGCCGACGATGACGATCGTTTCGTCACCGTCTTTTTTCAAGGCGTAGCCGCTGTAAGGCTGGCCCAGGTAGCCGTCGCCTTCTTTCATGGAAATCCTATTTTGGCTGGAAGCGCTGAGGGCTTCGTAATTTCCCCGGTAGGCGAAGTTTACAAAGAAGAAGTCCTGGCGGTGGAAACGCTCGTCGATGTGGCTGCCCGTAAAGGCGCAGAGCATGATTTCATCGGCCGGATCGCCGAGCCACTGGGAAATGAGTTCCGTTCGGCCAGATGACGGGTCGGGGCGAAAGTCCCAGTTGAGGAGGGGGAACTCCCTTCCCAGCACGGTCAGGGCCTGTTCCAACTGTTCTTTTCTGTCGTTCAAGAGAATCACCTGCTGTCAAAACATAAAGAATCTGTCATCGGATGCAGCCTCCTTCAGGTTAATATATACCACTATATAAGTTATCATATGGCGCTGTTTCCAGATGTCAAACAGGGTACACTGATAACAACAGCGGCGGGGTCACAAGATTCCGACCGCCAAGGGTATCTATTGACTGAGGAGGTTTTTTATATGTATCAATTTAATTTTTATATGCCGACGAAAGTACTATTCGGGCCGGGACGGCTTCAGGATTTGCACAACGAGCAGATTCCGGGAAAGAAAGCCCTGATCGTCACGTCGAACGGCACGTCGGCCAAGCGTTTCGGCTATTTGGATGCCGTTAAGAAAGAATTGGATGCAGCCGGCGTCGGCTATGAAGTCTTCGACCAGGTGCGTCCCAATCCGACCGATTACAACGTCATGGACGGGGCCAAAATGGCTCGGGATACGGGCTGTGACTTCGTCGTGGCCCTCGGCGGCGGCTCGGTCATGGACTGCGCCAAGTGTATCGCCCTGATGATGACCAACGACGGCCATATTTGGGATTACAGCCTGTCTGAAAAGGGCGGCAAGAAACAGCCGGATGTTGATGCGGCACCGACGGTAGCCATTACGACGTCGGCCGGAACGGGCAGTGAAGTCGACATGGCGTCGGTCATCAGCAAAGACGACGTCAAGGAAAAGACGGGCATCTTCTTCCCGTCCATGTTCCCGGTGTTGGCTGTCGTCGACGCCAATCTGATGATGAGCGTGCCGCCGAAATTTACGGCGTATCAGGGGATGGATGCCTTTTTCCATGCTGCCGAATCGATGATCTGCAAGAACGAACATCCTATGGGGGAAATGTTTGCCTTGAAGGCCATTGAACTCGTCGCAAAGTATCTTCCTCGGGCCTACCGCGACGGCAGCGACAAGGAAGCGCGGGCTTATATGGCCTTGGCCAACACGCTGGCCGGGTACTACATGCTCTGCACGTCGGAACACACGATGGAACACGTCATGGGCTCGTACCACGATGATCTCGTCCATGGCGCCGGCCTGATTATGCTTTCTCATGCTTACTACGATTTCTTTGCCGAACGAAAAGCGGCTGAAGAACCGATGATGAAGATGGCCAAAGCCATGGGCGTCGCCAACCCGACGTCGGGCAAGGACTTCATCAAGGCCTTGGATGAACTCTTAGAAGCCGTCGACTGCCATGATTTGCGCATGAGCGACGTCGGCATTACGAGAGACGAATTGAAGACCTACCCTCAGCGGATACACGACGTATTGGGCGGCGATATTACGGCCGATCCAGTGCCCCTTTCCGATGAAGATTACCTTGAAATCTTTGAAAAAGCCTATAAGTGAGGCCATGCTTTCGCGGTAGGCGAGGGGAATTTTAATAAGCTTGATACAAAGAGGAGGTGTCTTACTTGGAAAAGGATATGAAAACCATGACCGAGTGTGAAAAACTCGACGCCGGCCTGGCCTATGATTTTTGGGATAAAGGGGTCAACGACCGAAAGTTGAAGGCCATTGCCGAAACGAAGAAGCTCAATGTCATCGATTCGGGCGATGAAGAAGCTATCGAAGCCTGCCTGCGCCGCCTCTTCGGATCCTGCGGCAGCCATCCTTGGACGGCACCGGGCTTTCGCTGTGACAGCGGCAGCAACATCCATGTCGGCGACAACTTTTTGGCCAACTTCAACGTCACCATCTTGGATATCGGTCCGGTCCGCATCGGCGACCACGTCATGATTGGTCCGGGGACCCTGATTACGACGGTCAACCATCCTTTGTCGCCGCGGGGACGGCGGCAGCATTTGGGAATCATGAAGCCCGTCACCATCGGAAACGACGTCTGGATCGGCGGCAATGTGACCATCCTGCCCGGCGTTACCATCGGTAATAACGTCGTCGTAGCAGCCGGTGCCGTCGTTACCAAAGACGTGCCCGATAACTGCGTCGTCGGCGGCGTGCCGGCAAAAGTGATTCAAACGATTGAAAATGATATATAAGTCTTAGCCTAAGCGTCTTCTGTGGCTGTCGTCACGGAAGGCGTTTTTTGGCTTCCCGGAAACGGTTAAGGCACCGGCATTTCCCGGTGGCGGCGGTGTTCTTCGCCCCAGCGGTAGAGGCCGTCCAGGGGCTCGATCAATTTCTTTCCCTCGTCGGAGAGTTCATACGTCACCGACGGCGGGACGGTTCCCTTCGACTTGCGGATGATGAGGCCGTCCGCTTCGAGCTCTTTTAAGTTGCGGGCCAGGACCGTATTGGTCACGCCGCCTAAATGGCGCTTCAACTCGTTGTAGTGGAGAATGCCGTAATGGGTCAGATGCCAGAGAATGGGAATCTTCCACTTGGCGCCGATGAGATTCATGGCGTAGAGAATGGCGCATTGGCCGTCATAAGGGTTTTCGTAGTCCTTCTTTTTTTGAGTCATAAGCCTGTCCTTTCAGGTACCAAAAATGTGCGTACTTGTCATTGTCGTACTTCATGGTTATAATACATCATACGATGAGAAAGGGCAAGACAATCTTGTCGGTAAGAAGTAAGGGCAGGGCGATGCCTGCCGGATATTAGGCCTCATTGTTTTTTGATGATACGATCCAGCATACAGGAGGAAGCCACCATGCATTTTACCAGTGGAATAAACCGGCCGCCTTATGAAGGCAATTCCGGATTTTTACAATTAACGAGCGGCTGTTCTCATAACGGCTGTTATTTTTGCAGTTACTATAAGACCGACCGATTCAAGCGGTCGCCCATGGAAGAAATCGAAGCCGATGTCAAGGAAATCCCCAAATACTTTGGCGCACCGAAGCGAATTTTCCTGCAGTCGGCCGACGCTTTTTCTGCCGATTACGACGTCTTGATGAAGACGGCGGAGCTGATTCACCGCTATGTGCCGTCCGTTGAAACGATTGGCGGCTACGCCCGCATCGATAACTTCGTCGACAAGACGGAAGAACAGATTCGAAACATGAAAGATGCCGGCTTTGCCGATCCTTATATCGGCGTCGAATCGGGGGACGATCATTTGTTGAAATTCATGCACAAGGGCTATGATCGGGCGACGGCAAGAGAGCAATTGGAAAAATTAGACCGCGCCGGCTTCTCTTATGTCGTCAACTGGATCAACGGCCTCGGCGGGAAGGGGTATGGTCTCAAACATGCCCTCGATACGGCGTCCCTCTATGACGGCCTCCACCCGTCGATGATTGATATTTCTTCGCTGGTCCTCATCCCCAAGACGGGCTTATGGAACTTGGCCCGGGCCGGAAAATATGAAGAAGCCGGCGAAGTCGAACGGCTGCAGGAAATGCAGGAATTCTTGAAAGCCCTGACCAACGACACAATCTTTCAGTCCAGTCACATTTCCGTGCCTTTCCACGTACGGACGGAGATTCCGGCCCATAAACAGGAGCTCATCGACGGGATTCAAGATATTATAGATAATCAAGGAGAAGCAGCCCTGCGCCGTTTCCGGACGGAGTACGCATCCCAAGGCTACCGCGCTCCCGGTGAATATTGATAGGAGGAGAAGAACATGGAATATAACGGAACTATATATCGGCCGCCTATTGAGGCCAATACGTTTTTGATTCCCCTGACGGAAGGGTGCAGCCATAACAGCTGTCATTTTTGCAGCATGTACAAGGACGTTCCCTTTCGCATGTGGCCGACGGCTGACGTCGAAGCCTATATGAAAGGTGCCAAAGAACGCTATGGTTGGCAGATGGAAGACTTGGAACGGGTCTATCTTATCGGCGCCGATCCTTTCGTCCTGTCGGCAAAGAATTTGATCGAGCGCATCGACGTCATCAAGAAGTACCTTCCCAAGGTCAAGGTCATTACCATGTATGCCCGCATCGAAAATATTGCCCATAAGAGCGATGACGATTTGAAGGCCTTGAAGGCCGCCGGTGTCAATGACCTCTACATCGGCATCGAAAGCGGTTTGACGGATATCCTCGAATACCTCAATAAAGGCTATACTATCGAAGAAATCCGGGAGCAGTGCCTGCGTCTCAATGCCGTCGGTATCCGTCACTCCGATTTATTGATGCTGGGCACCGGCGGCCGCGGTCGGGGTCAAGAAAACGCCCTGGCCATGGCCAAGCTTGAGAACGAAATCAAGCCGACTCAAATTTTGGTCAACACCATGTCGGCCTTTGCCGGAACGAAACTCGACGACGACATAAAAAAGGGCGTCTTCATCCCGGCCGAAGAGAGAGAAAATCTCGAAGAAGAAAAGACTTTTCTGGAACACTTAGAACTTCCCGATACCTACTTCTGGGCCCTCCATCCCTTAGATTCCGTCCGCATCGACGGCATCTTGAAAAAGGATAAACAGCGGATGATCGCTATCTTGGACGATGCCATTACCAACGCCAGCCACGAACGGATTCAGAGGACGGCAAGGAGAGGGACGCTGTAAGGTTTGGCTGAAAGCTGTCTTTGGATGGAAACTTTTATATGGAAGCATGAAAAAAACTCGGTAGGTGACGATTTGTCGGTACCGAGTTTTTTCTTTATTATTTGAAATATGGATATAGACGTAACTCTAAGAATTATAAAATACTACTTATAAAGTAATAAAATCACAAAAGAGGAGTAAAAAGTTCTGAAAGATGGTAAAATAAAATTATATAGTGTACTATAGGAAACTTTTACCGATTACCATTGAATTGGTGTGCATCGAATAGGATTGAGGAAAGGAAGGCAGACGATGGGTATGTATTTGAATCCCGGGGAAGGGCTGTTTCGCATGGCTTTGAATTCGGAAATCTATGTCGATAAATCAGATATGATCGCTGTCCTGAACCGCATGGTTAATACAGAACAACGTTTCGTCTGCGTCAGTCGGCCGCGGCGTTTCGGGAAGTCATTGACGGCAAATATGCTGGCAGCCTATTACGACGGCTCTGAAGACGGAAGCCCTTTATTTTGCGATTTAAAACTCGGAAAACTGCCTGACGGTTTGGCTGAGTGCGGACGGTACGATGTCATCAAAGTGAATGTACAAGAATTTTTGAGCGCCGGCCTGTCCATATCGGCCATGTTGGAGCGGCTGCAGCTTCGCGTTATCCGGGAAATCTGCCGGGCCTACCCCGATGTCAATTATTTTGACGATACCCATTTGGCCGATACCTTAGGCGATGTCTTTGCCGGTACGAGACGGCAGTTTGTCATCATCTTGGACGAATGGGACTGCATCTTTCGGGAATATCCCCACGATGAAAGGGCGCAGCGGCTGTATCTCGATTTTTTGCGCAACCTGTTAAAGGATAAGGAGTACGTGGCCTTGGCCTATATGACGGGGATTTTGCCGATTAAGAAGTACGGGACGCATTCGGCTCTCAACATGTTTACGGAATTTTCCATGGAGCATCCCGATCAGATGGCACAGTTCGTCGGCTTTACGGAAGACGAAACGAAGAATCTCTGCCTGCGTTACGGTATGGATTTTGAAGAATGCCGGGCTTGGTACGACGGCTATTCCTTCCCGAATTGTCCCCATGTGTACAGTCCGAAAAGCGTCGTCGATGCCATGGTCAAGGGCCGTTTCGGCAGCTATTGGAACAAGACCGAGACCTATGAAGCACTGCAGGTCTATATCGATTTGAATGAAGACGGCCTGCGCGATGCTGTCGTCAAGATGATGGGCGGCGGCTGTCAAAAAATTAATACCGGGACCTTCCAGAATGACATGACGACCTTTACTTCTGCCGATGACGTCATGACCCTCTTGGTCCACCTCGGCTACCTCGGGTATGATAGCGAGGGGGAAGAAGTCTTTATTCCTAATAACGAAGTTTTACAGGAATACGTCAATGCCACCAAGCAAGGCGACGCCTGGCAGCCCGTCAGTCAGGCCGTAAGAGCGTCAGATGAGCTGCTCCAAGCCGTCTTTGACGGCAGGGCGGATGACGTGGCTTTCGGCGTGGCGGCAGCCCATGTGGAAACGAGTCAGATTCAGTACAACGATGAAAATGCCCTCAGTTACACACTGTCCCTGGCTTTTTACAGTGCCAGGAGGTATTACAATATCGTTCGTGAAATGCCTGCCGGAAAAGGCTTTGCCGACCTGGTTTTCGTGCCGCGGCCGCAGCATGGGGATAAACCGGCCTTAGTCGTTGAACTGAAATGGAATCATGATGCCGAGACGGCTATCAGTCAAATAAAGGAAAAAGGCTACGCCGATGCCCTGCAGCACTATGCCGGAAAAGTCATCCTCGTCGGCATCAATTATGACAAAAAAACGAGGTCTCATGAATGCCTCATCGAAGAATGGTAGGCTGACATGAAAAAGAGAGTATCCATCATGGCAGACGGATACTCTCTTTTTTGATGTGCGGATATTATTTTGTTCCTTCGACGCAAATCCAGCCTTCTTTAGGCTCGATGTGGAGCTTGACGGCCGTGAAGCCGGCGTTGCGGAAGATATCTTCGAAGGTTTCCGGCGTCGGGTTGTAGAGGTTGTAGTGTTTGATGTTTTCTCGGGTGGCCGGGCTGAGGTCAGGCCGTTCGTAGATTTCGGCGATGAGCAGGAAGGTGCCGCCTTTTTTCAGGATGCGGCTGACTTCTTTCAAGTTTTCTGGCGGATCGGGCCAGAAGTAGAAGCTTTCGACGGTCGTGATCTTATCGAAGCTGTCGTCGGTAAAGGGCAGTTTTTCGACGGAGCCTTGGGAGACGTCCATCTTGCCGGCTTTTATAGCTTCTTCGTTTGTCTGGCGTGATGTCTGGACGGAGGTCTCGGAGTAATCGACGCCTGTAAGATGGCCTGTGGTTACGTGGCTGCTCATGCGCTTTAAGTTGGCCCCGCCGCCGCAGCCGATGTCGAGGACGGTTTCATCGCCGCGCCAAGTAAAGTGGGAGAGGCCCCAGGCCGTGAGGGGGCCGTGGCTTTCATTCATGCGGGCCAGCATCTGTTCACCCGCTTCGCCTGTCGGTTTGGCCGGATTGCCGGCGGCCGTAATGGCTTTTTCATTTTTCGTATCGGTACTCATGTATATCACCTGCTTTCAAAAATAAATGTGGATTACTTGAATCTATTATACGACGATTGATTCAAAAAGGGGAGAGCAGGAAGAAAACAAAAAAAAAAACGAATTAATATATTGACATATAGATAAAAATAGATATAATATAAGTGCGGGTAAGGTCATTGGAAATCTTGCCCCCTTTTCTTAGGATTAATATATCTATAATGAGCGAATTTTAGATTTGAAGAAAGGAATCTTACCATGCATTTTCACGGACCGATTATCAGACCGCAGACCGATGCGGATAGTTTATTTATTGAAGTAACGGCAGGGTGCTCGCACAATGCCTGCACGTTCTGCAATTTCTATAAAGATACGCCTTTTAGGGTGGCACCCCTTTCTCAGATTGAGGAAGATTTGAAGGACGCTAAGCGAGAATGGCCCGATGCTAAGAACATTTGGGCTTCCGGCGGAGACCCCTTCGTTCTCAGTACGGAAAAACAGGTTGCCGTCTGGGACCTGATGAAGAAATATTATCCCGATGCCCGCATTTCGACGTATGCCACGATTTCTGACTTCAAACAGAAATCGGTGGAAGACATCAAAAAGATTAAGGCCCACGGCCTCGATGAAATCATGATCGGCATTGAAACGGGGGACGATGACGTCTTGGCCTTCGTCAATAAAGGCTATACGGCTCAGGATATTTTGGACGCCGGCAAGAAAATGGATGAGGCCGGCATTACTTACCGCATAATTTACCTTGGCGGTCTGGCCGGTAAGGGAAAGCTGGTTGAAAGCGCCAAGAAGTCGGCTGCGATTTTCAACCAGCTTCATCCGTACTACATGATGCTGACCAACGTGTCTGTCCTGCCGGGAACGAAGCTGTATGATCAGATGGAAGCCGGCGAATGGACGGAAGCGACGGAAAGGGAACGAATCGAAGAAATCCGTACCCTCTTGGCCGAATTGAAGATTCCCATTACCATCAATTCTGGTACGTCTACCAGCAGCGTTCGTTTTGAAGTGACCTTGCCTCAGGAAAGGGAACAGATTCTGTCGGCCCTCGACAAGACAATCAATCGGTTTGACGAACAGGTGGAAGCTGAATTGTCGCGCTGGCGTCACAGCATGAGAGCCGTTTAAGGGAGAAAGAGAGGAGATTGTCCATGCATTTTGCAAGCAATGTCGTACGTCCGCCTTATGAAGCCAACAGTGCCTATTTACAGGTAACCAGCGGCTGCAGTCACAACGCCTGTCGTTTCTGCACTTATTATAAGGAGGCGCCTTTTGCCGTTTCGCCGGAATCGGAAATCGTCGAAGACTTGAAGGAAATGGCAAGTTACGGTGTGCCCTTCCCGCGTATTTGGCTGCAGGGGGCCGATCCCTTTCTCCTGACTTTCGAGAAATTGAAGCGCATTGCCAAACTCATCCATCAGTACCTGCCTTTCGTTAAGACCATCGGCGGCTACGGCCGGGTCAACAGCCTGCGCAATAAGACTTCTGATCAGTTGAATGAATTGAAGGACCTCGGTTATTTCGGCATCGTCTTCGGTGTCGAATCAGGAGATGAAAAGGTCTTGACCTACATGAATAAGGGCTATCATGCCGATGAAATCGTGCCTCAATTGTCTAAGATGGATCAGGCCGGCATGCCTTACGAAGTCATCTTCCTGAGCGGCCTCGGCGGCAAGGGCTATGGCTTGGATCATGCCAAAAAGACGGCTGCCGTTTTTAACCAGCTCCATCCCGACCGCATCCTCATTGCCGGCCTTACGATTTTCCCGGATACACCGCTCATGAAGGACGTCCGAAGCGGCGAATTTCAGGAAGCAACGGAAGGGGAACGCATCTTGGAATTGAAGGAATTCTTGAAGGATTTAACCATAGAGACCCTCATCGACGCCACCAATGCCTCCATCATAACGGCGATTTACGGACAGATACCGGCCCAAAAGCAGGCGATGATCGACCGCCTGCAGGCCGTGTACGATACATACGGTGAACAGGGCCTGCGGCATATGCGGGACTCCCTGGGCGCTATCTGAGTATTCCCTTTAGGAGGAGATGCAGATGAAGAAAAAAAGTTTTGATTATCGGCACCAGTCCGCGCCTTCACGGCAACACCAATATCCTGGCTCAGTCCTTTTCCAAAGAGGCTAGGCGGATTCAATCTCGGTTATTGTCCCAAAAATCTAAAATACCCTATTTACAAAAAGGCGCCTTGCTTGAAGCAAGTCGCTTTTTTTGTTCATGAAAGCGTCTTTGATTCAAAGCGTAAGATGATTTTTTATCATGATGGTTTTATTCAAATACTGATGATGCATTGAAATGACATATAACATACTTGAAATCGATCTAAAATAAATTTAAAATATGATTACAAATGAGATAATTTATACATGATTCAGACAAAATAAGTTGTAATATTTATTAGTATGTGATGAATTACCTTGAAAAAAGAAAGCTATTTGTTATGATGGGGTGGTATGTATGAGTGGTAAAAAACGTAAAAACGAGTTATTGCGTGTCTTGGTATTGAGCGCCTTATTGAGCACGTCTTATTTTGGGGTGGCAGCGGCTGACTATCCCTTGACCGGCGATACCATTGAAGGGAAGCATGAGTTACCGACATTGAAAGCTCTATATGTGCTTGATGGTGAACAAAAAGTAACGGCATTGTCAGATGTTTCGATTGTTTCTGCAGAAGGCGGTAGGTGGCCTATTATAAACAGCACTGACAGTGCGAACAGTAGTCTGGATTTAGATATGAACGGCCATTCGTTAGCCATAGATGCTAAATCAAACGGTATATATATAACGAAAGATAACACAAACATCAATATCCATAATGCGGATAGCATCGAGACAACAATTGATAAGCATAATCTTATAAACGATGTTAGAGGTAACGGAAGTTCGATTAATTTTCAGGCCAATAATATAACCTTCAATAAATCGGAAGTTTATGAAGATAATCCAATGATTGCCGTGGGCAACAAGAACGCATTAACTGTGCACGCCGACAATAATTTGGTGTTTAACAATTATGCGCGGGCTAATACGCTTGCTTCATATTATGGCGCTAAGGTTCAATTGGAAGCAGATCATGATATTACCTTTAACCATACTTATAGTAATACTCCGGCGGTACAGGGCCTGCCGATTTTGTATTTTGGGAATAATGCTGAAGGAACGATAACGGCCGGTAACGATATTAATTTTAACCGCAATCAATATGCGTATTTAATTGGTGTGCAGTATAGTGGTAAGGCTGTTGTAACAGCTAAGGGTAATATTAATTTCCGTGAACAGGCACCGGGTTATATGGCTGTTATGTCTGCAGAACGTGGGGCGAATCTTGAATTGCAGGCACAGGCCATTACGGGGAATACGCAGCAAATCGTGTCAACCACGTATGGTTCGCAGGCACTGCTCAAGGCGAATGAAATTAATTGGGTAGCCGAAGGAAGAGATATGTCTGATTATGCAGAGCAATACCCGTATAAGACCAGTATGCTCGTAGCCTATCGAGGCGATAGTAAGGTTGAATTACAGGCCGATAAGGCCATTAATTTATCAATCGGTGTACCCCATACCATGCTCTATGCTGAGGGCGGCGATATTGCTCTTAATGCCGGCGATTCGATTTATTTGCATTCCACCGGAGCGACAGACGAAGCTTCTCAGGCCAGCCTGCGTGTAGTTAATGGGGCCATTGATTTGACGGCCAGTGCGATTACTTTAGAAAATGAAGGGGCAACGGCAGCTTATGCAGAGTATTTGGGGAATATTAATTTTAATGGCAACACCTTTATAAAGGGTGCCGGTATCGGTGCTTTTTCGCAAGTAGGCGGCAAAATTAACTTTAACGGCAATACAGTTATGTCGCAAGTCGGTATTGGGGCTTTGGCAGAAACCGACACAGATCCATGGAATGAAGATCTTTCAAAGATTACTTTTGATGGCGATGTCGCAATGGCTCAAGCTGAAACAGGAGCCAGTGTCAAATATAATAGCGACATCGTTTTCAACAAAGGCGTTGCTATTGATGCCAAAGACAATGCCTTCTATACGGAATCAGCCGGACGTATCCAAGCCTTGACTTCCGGTGTCGATAAGGTTATCAAGGGCAATATGCAGGCCCTGAATGGTCAGATTGACGTCCTCTTTGACACGGCAAATTCATCCTTTACCGGCAAGACGGAACTTCAAAATATTGAAAAACTTTACGTCATTGATGACGAAGAAGAGTACGACGATGAGGATTTAGACGTCGACACCTATGCAGCCGATGATGAAGAATACGATGACAGTGACGATGACTGGGAAGAACCAGAAAACCCGTATATCGAAGAAACGCCGCACATCAATATAGCCCTGAAAAACGGCGCTGTTTGGAACGTAACTGGTGACAGTACGCTGACCAATCTGGCCAATGATTCTTATGTCAATATGACGGACGGAACGAAAAGCGGCACCAGCCTTACGGCCCAGACCTTATCCGGTACGGGGACTATGGTCATGGACCTCGATTGGACCAGTAACGGCGGGGCAAAAGAAAAGACCGATAACAGCGATTACCTAAATGTTACAGAAAGTGCGACCGGGACACAGGCCCTGGTAACTGACAAAGCATCCATGCATCTCGATGCCATGGGCGTCAATGACCGCCTCTACTTCGCTACTTTGGCCAACAGTGATGCCGTATTTACCAGCCCCATTACCCAGCGCAACGTACAAAAAGGCCATTTATACGACTACAT
>NZ_JAXIXE010000027.1:0-139976 GCF_036305205.1 Megasphaera massiliensis | reverse complement strand
TAAGAAACGCCGCTTCTGCGTCGTATTCAGTTTTTAGTACAATACCCTGCTTGTCCGTCGCTCGAAAAACCTTGATTTTCCAGTGTTTTCAAAAGTATCGTTATCTAACGTCAGCTTTCGGGAACCCAGCCTTATCCTTCACAAGTTGACTTCTGTAACCATTATACCAAATAACGCAGTCAATGAAAATCAGCAGTTCTTCGTTAAGAGCAAAAATAACCTTTTTTCTGCTCTTAACCAGCCTTAAGAGCAGAAACGTCTTACTTCTTGTCCTTAGCTATTTTCAAATTCGCCTCCGTGGGATGAAGATTACTACCACCTTTAGCGGTATCTTTCTCAATGCTCTCCATATTTCTGGCTCGTTGTTTCCGATATTCATTCAACCCCCGGATATTCTCCGGATCACGGTAGAATTCAAGAATATCTTTGATAAATAAATCCAACATCAGTCTTACCTCCTTTTGCACGTGTACCATTTTGCTATAACTTAAATCAAAATTTTCTTCTAACTAACTCTCTCATAGATAATAAGTTTTTACAGCACTAAACCCCTCGAATTCGAGGGGTTTAGAAATAAGAGATATAAATGTATTTACCTTCTCCCCAAAAGATGAATTGATGGCTCGTAAGATCCCATTAGCCCAAAATATTAAAAAATGATACCCTTCCATATTTCAGGCGGTATTTGCTCAATCGGTTTATTCCGGCGAATGGCACGACGCAATTCCTTTGCCCCTTCTATAAAATTCAGACACGAAGGACGCAAAGGCTCGTAATGCATCGTGCGCTCCAAGGAGTGCTCCCCGAATTTCGCCAAGTACTCTTTTTGGACCTCAAAGTACTCTTCAATCCCCGGATGGACGTCTTCAAAACGTTTCGGTTCCATCATGTTTCGCCTCCTCATTCAAAAAGTCTCCGTTCATGTTACGACTTTATCAGCTCATACCTTGTCGTGCGTCCGCCGCCAAGCTGGGCGATTTGGCCCCTATCGGCCAGCGTTTTCAGAATGCGGCCTGCCGTAGACTGGCTGACGTCCAACAATTCCTGTACCTCTTTCCGGGTAATGCGCTTCTTTTCTTCCAGAAGCTGCATGATTTTATCCTCGTCGGAAGTCCGGAACGGGGCTGCCATTTCTTCGACAATCATCGGTATCTCAACGGCTTTATTCCTGAAAGTCACATTGGGAAGAATGATTTTGAAGGCATTTGGGCTAGTCTTAATTTCGGGCTTCACCGGTTTATCGGCATAGGCATCCATCATTTTTTTCACACCTATTCCGTCAGCTTCAATGAGCTTCAAGTGGTAAAAGACGTTGTGCAGATGCGGGTTGCGGCACAGGGACACGCCCATGTTCAAATCTTCCGGGACGAAGCCGGGAAGGAGACCGCCAACAGACACCATCTCAACGCGGTCATCGTATATGTGGATCAAAGTATCGGCACCAAAAGAATAGTTTCGGTGTAGCAGCACGTTCATCAAGGCTTCCCGAAGCGCTATGTCCGGATAACCTCGGCGACCATCCGTATAACGGAAGTGATGTCCGCTCGTGTAGTTCTGATTGTGAAAATTGACATAAGAACAGGCGGCCTTCATTTGCTTCAGGAGAGAGCCGGAAAAATCCTGACGGGCCTTAAACACAGTTGGACTCGTCCCATCAAAGACTGCCGCCCTTATCGTACAGGGATTCTGGTCAGAAAGGAGAAAACCCAGATTCGTATAGAGACCGTCACCGGATATGAGGTTCAAGGTCTTCATCTGCTGTTGATCAAAGGTCATATTCGCGTCAGCAAATTCACCTTTCAAGGCATCAAAAGTTAAGAACTGATCGATGGATCGTCTCTCTTCAAAACTGTCGCCATCGATTGCTTCAATCATCCGGCGAATGGCCGTCTTCGTTGCCGGAACGGTCTCATATTCCTGACGCACATAAACGCCCTCCGGCTGCAGTCCCTTATTTGCCAAAAAATATGGACAATTCGTGCCTCGCTGAACGCGGACCGCAACGACGGCGTTTCCGTCACAGTTTAACGTTTCATAATGAATGAACATCGTGACGTCAGGTTTTATGGCGTCCCGCACCATATTCGAAATCTGCAAAACACAGGCGGCGGCATCTTCTACGCCTAAAACGGCCCCGTCATCCGCCACACCGACATAGATCGTACCGCCGTTACTGTTGGCAAAGGCGATGATTTCCTTTTTCATATCATCGCCGACGATAGCCTTCAATTCAACGTTTTCGCTTTCCCGGAATTGCATGCTGCTCACCTCTTCTCCTCATTCTAACTATATTCTACCTATTCTAATCATTCTTGTCAATACATTTTAGTTAGATTGGTTAGATTAGAGAATACCCAGCTAAAAAGAGGCCGCGAAAAAGCCACTCCCTAATGAGTGGCTTCTCTTTCTTTATGGATATCGTAGGCAAATAAAAGAATGTCGCTGGGATTCTTAATTTTTTCTGCCACAACTGCATCAATGAGGGACTGCCGTTCTTCATCGGTTTGCAGGAATAATCGGGTGCCTAAGATAAACTCATGATTATCCCAAATCCGCGCCAGCACCTCTGACAACTTCTTTTCTACTCCTATAGGCGTTTCCGTTAAGGCCATCATCACCACTCCCTTTATGTTTTCCGCAGCAACATACGGCTATCGAGCTGCTCAGCCAACCATTATACCGTACCGAAAAGCAAAATGGATCAAAGGATTCCTTCTTCTCGATCTAATTGGATATTCAAGAAAACACCTCGTCCATTGCGCCGGGGCCTCACATAATATGATTTTCACAGGCCAGGCAGCGAATCCTAAAGTTCTCCGTACGCTTAATTTCTTCGACACCGACAGACGAACGGATGGCAGCCAGTCCTTCGGCTACGGTACCGGTTTCAAAGCAATCGAATTCGTCTATGTCTTTATCGATCAAGGGGCATCTTACCATCATCGTTCCCGCACCTCCTGTGCTTTTTGGACAATCCCTTCGAATGATATCATCGAACACGTGGACTCACAGACTGCATATACGGCAGCCCCTATAGGGCCGCTTCTCAAATTCAACGAACCCGCAGCGTCATCATCGGATCTGCCTTCCCTCTTTATAAGCCTCCCTTGCTTCGTTCAAAGACATGCGATTGGCGCCGCCGCGGTAGTCCGGCTTTGATTCCTGTACGCCGTCATTACACCAGTCGCAGACATCGCAGATATCCATGTCGTTCCAAGCCTCAAATTGATATTTTCCACACACGGGACAAGTATGTTTCGCCATGGCCAAATCCACCTCCCACCGTTTAAAGCCTAGGTCTTCACTAAAACTAACCGTCATTATTATGTTTCATTGTATCAGTTTCAATCTCATTTGTCGACCCGGCCATTATCCACAGCTTCTGCCCTTCATCGGGGTCATCGACGGCAATAGAAAAAAGCCGCTCCTCATGGAACGGCGTCTCTTTCGAAATAAATATCAAAAACAAAAGAAAGCATCTCCCCGAAATCGGTAGGGCTTCTTCTGAAACGACATCGCCTTATTTCTTTTCATCGAGCAGCATGACGCCTTGGGGCGGATTGTGATCGACGGCACCGACAACGGCGTGCGGCACATAAGGCGCTTCCAGGTATGCCGCCTCTTCGTCGGTGAGTTTGACGGTCAGGGCCGCTGCGGCATCATCCAGATATTGGGGCTTCGTCGCACCGACGATAGGTGAGGCCACGCCCTTGGCCCACTGCCAAGCCAGGGCCATTTCCGACATCTTTACGCCGTGCTTTTCGGCCAATTCGTGGACACGGCGGACAATAGCCATATCCTGTTCTTCCGTACGGTCATACTTTCCCATGGCGACCCGGTCCGTCCGGGAGCGGAGGGTGTCCGACTTCCACGTAGGTCGAGCCAGGTGTCCCGCTGCCAAGGGACTGTAAGGCATTAGGCTCACGCCCATTTGCTTACAAAGGGGAATCAACTCGCGTTCATCCTCGCGGTACAGGAGGCTGTAGTGGTTCTCCATGGCCTCGAAACGAGCCCAGCCATGATCGCGGGCGCAGAGCTGCATATTGTAAAACTGATAGCCATACATGGCCGATGCCCCCAGAGCCCGCACCTTACCGGACCGCACCAACTCATTCAGGGCTTCCATCGTTTCTTCAATAGGCGTTTCATAGTCGAAGCGGTGGATGATATAGAGGTCGAGATAGTCCGTTCCGAGGCGCTTCAAAGTGCCGTCAATCTCGCGAAAAATCGCCTTACGGGACAGGCGGCCGTCGTTGAAATAGACCTTGGAGGCGATGACCACCTTGTCCCTGGAGACGTTCTTTTTCAGCGCCCGGCCTACGTATTCTTCACTCGTTCCGGCAGAATAACAGTTGGCCGTATCAAAAAAATTGATGCCTAGCGTAAGGGCGTGCTTCACCATGGCCTCGGTCGCCGCTTCGTCCAGCGTCCAGTCGTGCATCGTACCGGCCTTGCCGAAACTCATACAGCCTACGCAAATTTTGGAAACTTCAATATCCGTCGAGCCTAATGTCGTATATTCCATATCAGTTCACCCTTTCTAAGGACGCCGTAAAATCGCCTTTCATGCCGGACAGCACTTCCATCCCGGAGGTTACCCGCCCCAGTTTAATGAGGGATTTAGAATAGCGAAAATCCTGGTAGAAGATGCACAAATTGCCCCAAGGCTCATAGTAGCACAGGTCGCCTGCCTCGGGATCCGTGCCGTCCGGTTCCCCCTTCGTCGGCAAGGCATTGGGAGGATAGGCGATTTTCTCAGTGCCGTTGAAATCAGAGAAATTCAGCGTCAGCGGCAGGGCCTCATAAAGGGCCTTGGCCGCCGGCGTATCATACAAGACGATGGCGACGTCCTTCCCGTCTACGGTCATCTTTATGGTCCGTTCGGCTGCCGCCGTTTCACCTGCCCGTGTGTTTCCGGAATCCCTATCTGCCACGGCACTTGATGTTTCCGCAGCCATCGATGCCGCATCCCCTTCCGGCCGATTCGCCTGGCCGGCACAGGCCGTCAGACTGCACAGCAACAGGATGCTTGATAGGAATAACAGGACCTTGTGTGTCACCATGTGACCTCCTTTTTCGATCGTACCTTTCGATATCGCAAGGCTTCAAAAACATTACCTAAGTGAATATTATGGTTCAAAACGGATGCCGTGGAGACGATACACTTCGTTCAGGCTGGGGACATCTAAAATCAGGCTGTGCCCCAGATCCAAGGCATCGATTTGCACCATATCTGCCGGAGAGAGGGTGAAGTCATCAACGTCGAAATTCTGCTGAATCCGCTCGGCATGGACAGATTTAGGAATGGCCACAATCTGCTTCTGCTGCAGCCACCGCAGTACGACCTGGGCCGGCGATTTTCCATACGTCCTGCCAATAGCCGTCAACACGGGGTCCGTAAAGAGGCCGTGCTGCCCTTCGGCAAAGGGAGCCCAAGCCATCGGGGCAATCCGATACGCTTCCATGACCTGGCGCAGGCTGCGCTGCTGACAAAAGGGATGGAGTTCAACCTGATTGACGGCCGGCACGACGTCGTGACTGAGGATCAAATCGATTAGCCGATCCGGTAAGAAGTTGCACACCCCAATAGCCCGGATTCTCCCTTCATGGTAGAGTTCTTCCATGGCCCGCCAACTCCCATGGTAGTCGCCATAAGGCATGTGAATCAGATAGAGGTCCAGATAATCGGTCTGTAGATTTTCTAATGTCTTTTCAAAGGAAGCCCTCGTTTTTTCATAGCCGGCATCCTGAATCCAGACCTTAGACGTTACGAACACGTCCTCCCGATCGATGCCGCTCTCACGAACCGCGTCTCCGACGGCCCTTTCGTTACCGTAGCAGGCCGCCGTATCGAGGAGGCGATACCCCGTCTGAAGTGCCGTCAAGACGCTCTGTTTACAAAGGTCGTGGTCGGTGATTTGAAACACACCAAAGCCAAGAAGTGGCATGTTTACGCCATTATTCATCTGAATCATAGATACGCTCTCCTTCCAACACGGGCAGCTCCTGAAAGTCGGTTCAAAAAATCCCATTCGACGGCAGCCGGAGCCCTTTGAAGCCCCCTATTTTCTCATGTATACGAAAGATAAACCGCTGTCTTCCCGATGTTCTTTATACGCCTTGTAGCCCATTTTTTCGTACAACTTTATATTGCTCCAGCTCTTGGTACAAGTGTACAACTCTTTCACCGCGTCCGGATACAAGACATCCACCTCGGCAAGGAGCTTTTGGGCCAGGCCGCAGCGGCGGTAATCGGGATGAATCATCAAGCGGCCGACATCGATGAAGCCCGTATCCTGTCGGCAGCGAATGGCGCCAATGATCGTGCCGTCGTCGTCTTCGAGCTTAAAGGTATCCCAATTTGCAAAATCCCGGCGTGCCTCTTCCTCTGTTTCCTGGAGTGCCGGAACGTCGCGACTGCCGATCATAGCGGCTTCACTCTCAAAAGCCAGCAACTGCAGCTGATATAGTTCCGGTACATCTTTTATGTCTGCCGGGATAATTCTCATACGTCATCGCTCCTTCAACGGTCCATGAATGCTGATCCTCATACAAAAGGCCTGTCCTGATAGATCATCCTTCAAGGAAAAAGATGAGCGGTCCCTGGTTTTACGCAACCGCAGCTGCCCCTTCCGGAATCGAAAAGGAAAGGACTCTATAACCAAAAAAGGTACTCCCTTCCCGGAATACCTTTATTGTATCAATATGTAGCTGCAATTCCTAATGCTTATCGGTCATCGTGAGACATGCCTGTAACGTATTTCTTGGCAAATTCAAGAAAAGCAGCGACTGCCGGTGAAAAGACTTGTTCTTTTTTCCAGGCCAGAGCCGTCGACCCTTCCAGCTTAGGGGACAGGGGAATAAAGTGCAGCCCTTCGTATCGGCAATTCAACCGCATAGCCAGGACGACGCCGACCTTACTGTTAGCCAGCATAGCCTCATTGTACAGGAGGTCCCCTTTGGCGACGACATTCGCCTTGCTCAGCTCCGGTCCGAACCATTTCCCAAGATTACTTTCGGCGATGTTGCCGACGGCAGAAATAAGGGGAATCCCCACCAAATCCTGAGGCGTGATGACGCTTTTAGACAGGAAAGGAGAATCTTCCCGGACCAAGGCGCCCCACTCCTCCTTTACCGGCATGGACACGAATTCGTACTTTTGAATATCAAGGGGTTCGGCCATAAGCCCCATATCCAAAAGCCCCCGATCAATCCCGTCTTTCAGGTTCTCCCCATGACCACTGAAAACCTCATAGCAAATCTGAGGGTATCGACGGTGAAAGGCGGCCATGCAGTCGGTCAAGATACACGTCGATAGAAATTCACCGCTGCCGATGGTAATCGTCCCTTCCAAAAGTGTTTCCTTTCGGAGAAAGTCTCGTTTCGTCTTCTCGGCAAGGGTCAAGATGTCCCGGGCCCGCCGTTTTAGCAGCATGCCGTCTTCCGTCAGCACCACGTTATGGTTGCTGCGGGTAAACAACTTCACGCCAAGCTCGGCTTCCAAATCAGCAATCTGCCGGGATAAGGTCGGCTGGGTAACATGGAGCTGAGCCGCCGCCCGTGTAAAATTTTCCTCTCTGGCAATGGCCAGAAAATAACTCAATACCCGAAGTTCCATATCCATCCCTCCTAAAAAAAGTATAACCATGCAGCCGGAGGAAATCAATATAGCTGACTGTAAGTAATGCTTCTCCCTATATCACATGTTAAAAGACGCCGCCCGGAACCCTTGTCCAAGTTTTCCGAAAAAAGATAAAAGCGGCGTATCTTCTCGCTGACGGCCACTAAAAAGGAGAACCGCCCTTGAAAGCTCACGGCGTCATAAATCTTCGTCAGTACCTCAATCAAGGTTTTCTCTACGCATGCAGGATTCTTCGTCAATACCATCAGGCAAGCCCCCTACCATTTCCTTTTATCCTCATCTGTCGAGTCGTACTAACACTGTCAACGATAGTGAAGTCGGATTTTTGATAACTTATACAGTGTCCCCATTTCTGACTGCAGCTCCCAAAATTCATCTAAATGCGGGCAGGATACTCCGACCTCTTAGGTCGGGGAGGAATGCCCGCTTCACCTCACTTTCTTAAAACACTAGAGTTTTAGTAACATATATGATATGGTGGTCTTAAGGGAAGCCATATATTTTCAGAAAGGCAGGTGAGAAAAAAGTGCCCGACTTAACCAAGACTATAAAACTTCGCATCCATATTTCTCCGGAACAAGAGATTCTGTTTCGCCAAATGACAGAGCATTATCGTCAGGCGTGTAATTTTGTGTCGCAGTACATCTTCGACAATCAATTCAACTTGGCTTACCAAAACCTTAACCAAGCGCTGTACCGCAATCTCCGCGAACGGTTTGGGCTAAAGTCGCAACTTGCACAATCGTCCATCAAGACGACTATGGCTCGTTATAAGACTGTCAAGCAGCAGCTCTTCCAAAAGCCATATAAATACAAGGACAAAGATGGCAGCTGGAAATACATCACAAAAACACTCGAATGGCTTTGGAAGCCCATCTTCTTCAAGCGCCCGCAAGCCGATTTGGTTCGCAATCGTGATTACAGCTTCGTGGATAATGGACAAAGCCTGTCTATCAACACCCTTGGGAAACGAACCCGGTGTACCTTTGAAAGCAAGCCATTTTCGGAATATCTGGACGGCTCATGGAATCTTGGCACAGCAAAGTTAGTTGAACTTAAAGGTCGGTGGTATCTGCATATTCCCGTCACTAAAGCCGTCGAAGGTTTCCAGAAAGAGAACGTCCGTCACGTTGTCGGTATCGACCGTGGCTTGCGTTTTCTGACGGTCAGTTACGATGAGCAAGGCAAAACAGAGTTCGTTTCCGGGCGAAAGATTGCAGGCAAACGACATAAGTTCCTCAAAATTAGACAGCAGCTCCAATCCAAAGGCACAAAATCGGCAAAGCGCAGACTCAAGGCCCTTTCAGGACGAGAGAACCGTTGGATGTCCGATGTAAATCATCGGATTTCTAAGACACTCGTTACGAAATACGGCAAGGATACGCTGTTCGTGCTGGAAGATTTGACGGGTGTCAGCTTTGAAGAATCGAATCTCTCCCAAACTGCAAAGAAGAACTATGACCTGCGAAGCTGGCCTTTCTATCAGCTTGAGCAATTTCTGACCTACAAGGCCCACGAAAATCGCTCGGAAGTATTGAAAGTCTCGGCAAAATACACCTCTCAGCGTTGCCCGAAGTGTGCTGCTATCCATAAGGAAAACCGTAAGCCTCACCAACACCTGTATCGCTGCCAGTGCGGATACAAATCCAATGATGACCGTATCGGAGCTATGAATATCCAGCTTCTTGGTACGATGTGGATTGCCGGAGACAATCCCCCTCGTTACGAGAGAAAAATAACTGCCTCGGAGTAAATCTCCTTGGTAAAACGGGCATCGTCAACTGCCCGATGATGTAGGCAGAATTAGGGAGATGTTGTTCTCAGCAGCGCTGCCACCTATGTTTCTCTGACTTACAAGCTCCCGCTTCTATAAGTGGGAGTCGTTGACGTAACTTCACAGGTCTTCCTCTTTCAAATCCTAGGTTGTTAAAAAGAAAACAAGGTTAAACGGCCTTTTATATCATAATTATGCTTTTATATTGACTTTATAACACATTATGATAGACTATAGACAAGGAAAAGCTTCAGCACATTTTATGTGTCGGGCACTAGTCCCACTGCCTATGCAGTGGGGCTTTTTAGTACATCGGGAAAATTAAGATATTTTAATGTGGAAGGATGTTCATGATGATATTAACGCAACGAGAAGCAGATACATTGCGCGAAATAGAAAAGGCTTTCATAAACCCGACCAGCATCCGGCTACCGGAACGACGGGAAACTAAATTATACCCGTTATGGTATGAAAGAGACGGCCGTCGAAAAGATGATATGACCATCTCCGCTTTTCGGGGCAAAAAAAATCCCAAGAAAGTATCTTTTCGTCTGCTCTATGCGCAGGGTATAATATTGGTAAGGATTGATACACAAGACCCTACCTCACATACGAATCCTGATGGGACGAGAATCGAAGCATTAGAGCCCCATATCCATATATACAAAGAAGGGCACGGAGACAAATTCGCGTATCCTCTGCCGAATGAGTTTAATCATACCGACGATATCATCGGCTTGTTTATGGACTTCTTGGCCTATTCAAACGTAATCAATAAAGATCAAGTACATCTTGCAGAACCGGAGGTGCTTTTTGATGGATACTAATTTCGACTGGATTTCCGAATATTACCAATGGATAAAGAAGAACTTATCTGCCCGGAATTTGAAAAATGGCTGGACAGAAATAGGGACGCCGTTCATGGACCGCCATAATGACGGCCTGGTAATCTATGCAAAACGGGACGGTAACGCTATCACCTTATCCGATGACGGGTACATCATTAACGACTTGCTTGCTGACGGAGTCTCTCTGCGCGGTTCTAAACGAGCCGTCATTTTAGATCAACTTCTTTTTTCTTATGGCGTCGAAAATCAAAACAATGAGATGATTATGCACACAGACACGAAAAACTATGCTGCCAGTATGCACATGTTCATCCAAGCCATGCTTACCGTCAACGATATGTTTATGCTGAACAACACCACCGTAAAAACAATCTTCTTGGATGACGTGGCCGATTACTTTGACCAACAGCAGCTTATTTACACGCCCAACTTTCTAGCCAAAGGAAGCACGGGACTGGAATTCAATTTCAACTTTCAGATTGCCGGGAGAACCTCAGAAATACTTATCAATTCCTTCAATTCAATCAATCGAGGCAACTTAGCCGCCTTCCTGTTCGATTGGCTGGACATACGGGATGAGCGGCAAAAGAGCGCCCGTAAAAAGGTAACGGGATTGGCCATCATCAACGATGAAAAAGGCGTCGATAAAAAATACCTGGATGCCTTACTCGCCAAGGGGACCGATTATATTCTTTTTTCAGAACGCCTAAAGCCTGAAAACATAAAAAAATTATCGGCAGCCTGACAACTCCTGATGTATTCAGCATATCCTGAAGGCAAAAATAGTTGGCTAAAAAGTTAAGTCGTCGCTTCCATGGATTTCACCCTGTATATATTTTTCCCTGAAATTCACACCAAAAACTCACACCAAACAAAACAAGCGGTTCCACATTTCTGTGAAACCGCTTGTTTCTTTGGTGCGCCTAGAAGGATTCGAACCTTCGCACCCGGTTCCGGAGACCGGTGCTCTATCCCCTGAGCTATAGGCGCATGAATAAATGTGCTCTAAAGAGCACTTATTTATAATACCATATTCATAAGGTCGATGCAAGGTTTTCTTATGGCAAGGACCTTTCTTGGCAGGGATGTCGCCTGCCGGCAGCCGAATACGAAAAACTGCCCGATATAATGATAAAAACGAACTCCCCGGCAATCACAGTCTGCTGCAACCGCGAAAAGTTCGTATCGATTCAAGTTGGTGACCCAGTAGGGATTCGAACCCTAGACCCACAGCTTAGAAGGCTGTTGCTCTATCCAGCTGAGCTACTGAGTCAATAAAAAATGGAGCGGGTGATGGGAATCGAACCCACATAACCAGCTTGGAAGGCTGGCGCTCTACCACTGAGCTACACCCGCATCTTCGTATGGTCGGAGCAGCAGGATTTGAACCTGCGACCCCCTGGTCCCAAGCCAGGTGCGCTACCAAACTGCGCTATGCCCCGCCAACAAAAAATATTATACAAGATATAGCATAACTTGTCAACGTTTTTCTTCTCCTGCCACAAAGGACAGGCATTGCCAACCGTCCTCATAACGAGTACAATAAAGGTAGTCTTTTACGTAGGAGGTAATGTTTCATGCCAAGCGCAATGAGTATTCACTTTGAATCGGACCATCCCTTTATCGCCGTTCCCCTCGAAGGGGAAACGATTCAGGACCTTCAGATCCGAATGGCCAAGATTGTAGAAAACCCTTATGATATGATGGCCTTTGATGCCGGTTATTTTAACGGTGCCGTCAATTTATCCCAGCTTTGGAACGCCTTGCTGTACATCGCCCGCGAAGCCGCCAATCCGTCGGTCCTCTTTTCCTGTGACAAGAGCAAGCTCCCGGAAATGTACCAGACCGACCGCGATTACGGATCGATCCTGCGCTTTGCCATCCGCTCGTCCCTCATCGACGCCGTCAAGATTGAAGGCAGCCTCGACGACGACAACCTGGAAGACATTGCCGGTCAGGCCGTGGATCTCGGCTGTGTACCAATCATCGTCATCCGCGGCGAAAAAGGGGCTAAAGCAGCCGATCTCGTCGCCATGATGGAAAAGCGCTGGGATCTCGAAGCCGTGACCTTTGAACTCGTCGTCCCTGTCGCATCAGAAGCCGATATCGACGAATTGAAAGCCGCCGCCAAGACCTTTAAAGAAAAGCACCACGACGCCGTCGTCATCCCCCATCCCACGGGCCCCATCGCCAAAGAAGCCCTGCTGAAGGGCGACACCTTCGGCGCTTCCATCCTCTACGCCGGTGACGAAGAAGGTGAATTGCCGCCTGCTGCGGACGTTCAGGCCCTCATTCACCCCGAAGGGTAATGGGGATAACAACGCTCCCCGCTACGCCTTTTCAAGGCCAAGGAGAACATCCCTTTCTTATGAAAACACAGATCAACCAGCCATCCTGACCGAGGGCTGGTTTTTTCGTTGGCCATTCATAAAGCCTGCTCCGAAAAAGTTCCCTGCCTTCCGGCCTTTCCCCTGTCCTATCAAAAATCATTCCGCCAGTATTTTTATGGCGCAGAGGCCTCATTCTCCCTCGTGATTTTCTAATTTTTTGACCGTTTCCTCTTCCCAATTGAAGTATTTTTCGATAAAACAGGTAAGATACACATCTATATACTCCTTTCAGTTCTTCGCGGTGGTTGAGCTAACTGGTAGTGTTGGATATGTCTTATTTTATATAAAACAAGGGGTCTTGTGAACCGGAGTGTCCACCAGACCCCAACATTTATTATAGAACCAAAAAAGGCCACCGCCGGAAACTTCCGGTGATGACCTTTTGATAGACCGTGACTTACTGCAAGTTTTTCGTCAATAACTGATTGACGACGCCCGGGTTAGCCCGGCCTTTCGTTTCTTTCATGATCTGACCGACGAGGAAGCCGATGGCTTTCTTCTTGCCGGCTTTGTAGTCTGCTACCGACTGGGGATTGGCAGCGATGACTTTCTTCACCAATTCTTCAAGGGCTCCGGTGTCAGTAATCTGGACCAGTCCCTGTTCTTTGACGACGTCGTCAGCCGATTTGCCCGACGTCCACATTTCCGGAAGGACTTTCTTAGCGATCTTACCGGAAATCGTGCCTTTGGCAATGAGCTTCAAGAGGCCTGCCAAGGATTCCGGTGCGACGGGAGATTCCGTAATGCCAATGCCTTCTTCGTTCAGCTTCTTGGCAAATTCACCGAGCATCCAGTTGGCCGCTTCTTTGGCGTCGACGCCTTCTTTTACGACGGTTTCAAAGTAGTCAGCCGTCTGTTTTTCAAGGGTCAACAGGTTGGCATCATATTCGGAGAGTCCCAATTCGTCCTGGAAGCGCTGGCAGCGAGCGTCCGGCATTTCCGGCAGTTCTTTGCGGACTTCTTCGATATATTCCGGCGAGACTTCGATAGGAATGAGGTCCGGTTCCGGGAAGTAGCGGTAATCGCTGTCCCCTTCTTTGACACGCTGGAGGATGGTTACGCCCTTGGCTTCATCCCAGCCGCGGGTTGCCTGCTGGATCGTGCCGCCTTCTTCGAGGATCTGTGCCTGACGGACGGCTTCGTATTCAATCCCCTTCTGAACGGCGCTGAAGGAGTTGATGTTTTTGATTTCCGTCTTCGTGCCGAGGGTCGTCGAACCGACGGGACGGATGGAGATATTGGCGTCACAGCGCATACTGCCTTCTTCTAAGCGGCAGTCCGATACGCCGAGGTACTGCATGATGGAGCGCAGTTTTTCAAGGTATGCCCGCGCTTCGGCACCGCTTCTAAGTTCCGGTTCACCGACGATTTCAAGGAGGGGCACGCCCGTACGGTTATAGTCGACGCGGCTCGAGTCGGAGGTGGCAATGGTGCTGCCGCTGTGGACGAGCTTGCCTGCGTCTTCTTCCATGTGGATACGGGTCAAATGGATGCGGCGCTGTTTGCCGTCTACGTCGATGTCGATGTAGCCGCCTTTGCAGATGGGAAGATCGAACTGAGACGTCTGGAAGTTTTTCGGTAAATCGGGATAGTAGTAGTTCTTGCGGTCAAATTTGCTGAAGGGCAAAATGTCGCAGTGAAGAGCAAGCCCTGCCTTTACGGCATAGTGCAGGACTTCTTTATTTAATACGGGCAGGACGCCGGGCAGGCCTAAGCAGACCGGGCAGACGTGGGTATTCGGTTCAGCGCCGAATTCCGTGCTGCAGCCGCAGAAGATTTTCGTTTTCGTTTTTAATTCGACATGGACTTCCAAGCCGATAACGGATTCATATTTCATTAAAGTTCAACCTCCCCCATGGGCGACGGCATGCGAAGATCCGTCCGATTCTGTTCAAACGTATAGGCCGCACGGAGCAGTGTCGCTTCGCCTAAGGCCTTGCCGATGAGCTGCATGCCGATGGGCAGGTCGTCTTTGTAGCCGCAGGGAATGCTGATGCCCGGAAGGCCGGCTAAGTTCAAGGGAACGGTGCAGACGTCGCCGAGGTACATCGCCAGGGGATCGCCGCTGTTCTGGCCGATCTTGAAGGCCGTATCCGGTGCCGTCGGCGTCAAGAGGATATCGCATTTCTTGAGGGCTTCATCGAAGTCCTGTTTCATCAGGGTACGGACTTTCATGGCCTGCAGGTAGTAGGCGTCGTAGTAACCGGAGCTCAGGACGTAGGTCCCGAGGAGGATACGGCGCTTGACTTCGTCGCCAAAGCCTTCCGTACGGGTCTTGATGTACATGTCGACGATGTCTTTGCCGTCGACGCGCATGCCAAAGCCGACGCCGTCGTAACGGGCCAGGTTGGAGCTGGCTTCGGCCGGGGCGATGATGTAGTAGGCAGCGATGCCGTACTTCATGTTGGGCATGCTGATGGGAACGATTTCAGCGCCCAGTTTCTTATACGTATCCATGGCGTCGTCGAGGGCCTTGCGGGACGCAGCGTCCAGGCCTTCCCCGAAGAATTCTTCGGGGATGCCGATTTTAAGGCCCTTGACGTCGTTTACCAGAGCCTGTTTATAATCTTGTTTTTCCTGCGGAATCGAGGTCGAGTCCTTGGGATCGTGGCCGGCAATGGCGTTTAAGACGATGGCGCAGTCTTCGACGTCGTTAGTCAGCGTGCCGATCTGGTCGAGGGAGGACGCGTAGGCGATGAGGCCGTAACGAGAGACGAGGCCGTACGTCGGTTTGAGGCCGACGACGCCGCAGTACGCGGCGGGCTGACGGACCGATCCGCCCGTATCAGAGCCGAGGGCCCAAACGGCAGAACCGGAAGCGACGGCTGCTGCCGAACCGCCGGACGAACCGCCGGGGACGCAGTCGAGGTTCCACGGGTTGTGCGTTTCATGGAAGGCCGAGTTTTCCGTCGAGCTGCCCATGGCAAATTCGTCCATGTTGGCCTTGCCTAAGCTGATATAGTCGGAAGCGGCCAATTTTTCAATGACCGTTGCATTATACGGGGCTTTGAAGTGTTCAAGGATCTTCGAAGCACACGTTGCCTGCTGGCCTTCGATGCAGATGTTGTCCTTAATGGCACCGGGAATCCCGGCGAGGTCGGCAATCGTTTCGCCGGCGGCGATTTTTTCATCGACGGCGGCGGCTCCTTTGAGGGCGCCTTCGCGGCTGTCCGATAAGAAGGCCCGTACCTTCGGTTCTACAGTATCTTTATGAGCAAGAAAAGCCTTTGTCACTTCGACGGCAGAGACGTCGCGGCGGACGAGCTTTTCATGCAGTTCGTGAATGGTTAACATACATCGGCCTCCTATTAATCCTGAATGACTTTCGGAACTTTGAAGCAGCCTTCGTCTTGTTCCGGCGCATTTTGAAGCGCTTTTTCATTAGAGATCGACGGCCGGGGCACGTCATCGCGCATGACGTTGGACATGGCCACAGCATGGGCCGTCGGCTTGACACCGGTCACGTCGACCTGACCTAAGAGATCCATGTACGATAAGATGTCGTTCAGCTGTTTCCCGACCGTTTCGATCTGGTCGTCTTTGACTTCCAGTCGGGACAACAGTGCGATTTTCTTTATTTCTTCGGCACTGATTTTCATACTGACACTCCTTGCAGAAAAATTTGGCATTGACAAATCGAAAGACTTTGTCAACATTCACACATATACAATTTAATCACCTTTTGCTGTATTTTGCAAGCGCAGGCACGGCAGCCGCCGGCGTCCTTCTTCCGGACAAGGAAAAAGGCGCCTGACTGGACAAGCGCCAAAGGCTTGGAAAAAGAGCACTCCCTGTATCCTTACCGCACCATCATGTCGCGGATGGTCACATCGGGATGGTGGTACTGATCCTGGGGCAAAACGGTCTTCCCGTGGACGGTCACGGCCTGATGAGGGCACCAGTGCAGGCAGGCCAGGCAACGGCTGCAGCGCGGCCCGATGACGGCACCCGAAGAGGTACTTTGGATGTTGTCGACGGGACAGATTTTCGTACAGATCCCGCAGGACACGCATTGTTTCGGATCGACCGACGGCGTCAGCCAATAGTTGCCAAAGCTCCGCAGAGGGCCGAAATTCATGACGTCGGCCGCAAAAGAGCCCGTAACCTCTGAGGCATCGCGGACTTGGCGGCGAATATCGTCGGCACAGTCATGGAGGACATCGTCGGCCCGATCGAGGCGGTTCATATCGTAGCGGATATGACGGCGCGAGGCGACGGTGCTGTTGGCAATCATGGGCAGGACCAAGCCATAGGCCAGGTCGCAGCCCCTCTTTTTAAGCAGTCGGGACAGGGTCCTGAGGGTCCGCCCTCCCGTTCCGCCGCAGGTGGCGATGCCAAAGAAATAGGTCCCCTTATCGAGGGGCGCCTTGGCGATAAAATTCCGCACCGGTTCCGGCACGTCGCCGAAATAGACGGGAAAGACAATCCCGAACCTTCGATGGGGCAAGTGTTCAGGCTGGCCCATGATGTCTGCCAGCGGCAGGGCCCTGTCGCCGGTCAGTTCAGCCAGTTTTTTCGCTGCATATAAGGAATTGCCCGTTCCTGAAAAATATCCAATCATAAAGTCCACCTCAAAGACAACTGCCTCTTTTCGAAGAAGACAGTCGATAATTTATATCTATTATAGCATGAAGGGCCTTTTCTGTCTTGATGGGCTTTATATTATATGTATCCCCGTTCGCAGAGACTGACGAAGATGCCGTCACCGATGATGATGTGGTCCAAGACGGGGATTTCCATGATCTGACCGGCTTCGACGATGCGCCGGGTAATGCGGATGTCGTCCTTACTCGGCTCGGGATTTCCCGACGGATGATTATGGACTAAGATGACGGCTGCCGCATTGTATCGCAAGGCATAGCGAAAGACGTCGCGCCCCTTAGCGAGGCTGGCATCGATGGTGCCGATGGTCAGGGTGCGGTAGGTAATGAGCTGATTTTTCGTCGATAAGTAGACGGCACCGAACTGTTCCTGCGGCAGAAAACGCAGGTCTTCCATGACGTAACCGGCTACGGCATCAGGCGTGCTGAAATCAGGAGCCGTGCGCAGGGCCTGCTGGCGGGAAATGCGCCGGCCGAGTTCGATGGCCGCGCAGACCGTGACCGCTTTTTCTTCGCCGATGCCGCGGATATGGCAGAGATCGTCGACGCTGGCATTACTCAGGTAACAGAGATTTTCACCGGGCAGAGAGCGGATGACCTGCCGCGATACGTGAAGTACCGAGTGGCCCTTAGTCCCTGTCCGCAGCAAGATGGCCAAAAGATCTTGGTCGGTCACTGCCGCCGGACCGTGGCGGATAAATTTCTCTCGCGGTTTCTCACAAACGGCGAGTTCCCTCACCGGCGTATTCATACATGGACCTTGGCCTTATGAAAGAGCTTGCAGACCTGAGACAGAGGCAGTCCGACGACGTTGGTATAGGAGCCGTTGATCTTATCAACAAAGGCGGCTGCCCGTCCCTGGATGCCGTAAGCGCCGGCCTTATCGAGGGGTTCCCCGGAGGCGATATAAGCCTTGATTTCCTTATCCGTCAAATGGCGGAACCAAACTTTCGTTTCGACGACCTTGGTAAATTCCTTCTTGTCGTTGATCAAGGCGATGCCCGTATAGACGGAATGCTTCTTGCCCGACAGTTCGCGCAGCATTTCCATGGCCGCCGTCCCGTTTTTCGGCTTGCCCATCATGACGCCGTCGAGGGCGACGATGGTATCGGCGCCGAGGACCCACTGGCCCGGGAACTTTTGGGCGACGTCGCGGGCCTTGCCGAGGGCCTGGTCCTGGACGTACTTCTGAGGATCTTTCTTCTTCGGTGATTCTTCATGATAAGAACTCGGGTTGACCATGTAGGCCACGCCGATCTGGGTCAACAGTTCGCGGCGGCGCGGCGAACCAGAGGCTAAAATAAGCATGTAATCCCTCCTGTAAGTTACTGAATATGGCGAAAGAGCACACCGGCTAAGAGAATGCCGATGACACTCAGTAAATTCGGTGCCAGATGGATGCCAAACTGCAATTCCATGAGATAAAGATTGAGGTGAATCTGCTGGATGTTCAAGATTTCATAATGCTGTGTCAATGCCGGCAAAACGCCCTGCAGGGCCGGGACGGCGTATAAGGCTTCGCCTACGATACCGCCGAGGATGCCGCCGGCAATGAGAAAGATAAATAAGGACAGCCAACTATGCGAGCCAAGATTTTTCATGCTTCCCCTCCATTATATACACCATGCGAAGAAAGGGCTGCCCCCTCTCAGGAAATTCTAATCCTTCCGGAGAAAGACAACCCTTTATCATCGGCGTTATTGATTTTTCTGTTTCTGCATCTTAGCCCACGTGTCGCGGAGGCCGACGATGCGGTTGACGACCATGTGATCTGCCGTCGTATCGGGATCGATGACGAAATAACCCTGGCGCAGGAACTGGAACTTGTCGCCGGCCTTATAGTCAGCCAGGGCCTTTTCGGCCTTACTGTGGTAGACGACGAGGCTGTCGGGATTGATCTGGTCGAGGAAATCCTTGGAATCGCCGTCATCCTGGCGAAGGAGGGAATCGTAGACCCTGGTTTCGACGTCGACGGCATCTTCGGCATTGACCCAATGGAGGGTCCCTTTTACCTTGCGGTCGGCGTTGGCACCGCTGCCGCTCTTACTTTCAGGGTCGTAGGTGCAGCGCAGTTCGACGATGTTGCCATTTTCGTCTTTGACGACTTCTTCGCATTTGATGATGTAGGCATATTTCAAGCGAACTTCCTTGCCCGGAGCCAGGCGGAAGAATTTCTTGACCGGTTCTTCCATGAAGTCGCCCCGTTCGATGTATAAATGCTTGCTGAAGGTCATGTCGCGCGTGCCCATGGCTTCATTTTCCTGGTTGTTGTCGGCCTTCATCGTTTCCGTCTGGCCGTCGGGATAGTTGGTCAGGACGACTTTGATCGGGTCGATGACGGTCATCAGGCGCGGCGCCTTCATTTTGAGGTCTTCGCGGATGCAGTATTCGAGGAGGGCCATTTCGACCATGTTGTCGGCTTTGGCGACGCCGATGCGTTCACAGAAGTCGCGGATGGCTTCCGGCGTATAGCCCCGGCGGCGAATGCCGGAAATGGTCGGCATACGGGGATCGTCCCAGCCGCTGACGATGCCCTTTTCGACGAGGGTCCGCAGTTTGCGCTTACTGGTAATCATATTGGTGACGTTGAGGCGGGCAAATTCGATCTGCCGAGGCTTCTGTCCTTCCGGATCTTCCCAGTCTTCGAGGACCCAGTTATAGAGCGGACGATGGGCTTCAAATTCGAGGGTACAGATGGAATGGGTGATCCGTTCAATGGCGTCCGATACGGGATGAGCCAGGTCGTACATAGGATAGATGCACCACTTGCTGCCCGTCCGATGATGGTCGGCGTGGACGATGCGGTAGAGAATGGGGTCGCGCATATTGAGGTTGGGGCTGGCCATATCGATCTTAGCACGGAGGACCTTTTCACCGTCGGCGTACTTGCCGTCCTTCATTTCTTCAAAGAGCTTCAAGTTTTCTTCGACGCTGCGGTTACGATACGGACTTTCCTTCCCCGGTTCGTTGAAGGTGCCGCGGTAGGCGCGGATTTCGTCACCCGATAAGTCATCGACGTAGGCCTTGCCGAGGGTGATCAGCTTTTTGGCGTATTCATAGAGCTTATCGAAGTAGTCCGAGGCATAGAACATGCGGTCGTCCCAGTCAAAGCCCAGCCACTTTACGTCGCGCTTGATGGAATCGACGTACTCCGTATTTTCCTTGGACGGATTGGTATCGTCAAAACGAAGGTTGGTCAGACCGCCGTATTTCTTGGCGATGCCGAAGTTCAGGCAAATCGATTTCGCATGGCCCAGGTGGAGATAGCCGTTCGGTTCCGGCGGGAAACGGGTGTGTACTCGTTTGCCGTATGTATTTTTCTCGTTGTCTTCATCGATAATGGTTTCAATAAAATTTTTGGTCGTTTCGTTATCCATCGATGTGTCTCCCCTTTTATCTATGTATGAATGCTTGTTCAGTATTTAATTATACCTTGTATACCCTTGTCTTTGCAACTCATATACCCTATAAGAATACGCGTCTCCCGACAAGGAATGGCCTTCTCCCCGCCACCGCAACCGTTCCCGCCATCCTCCTCAAAGGAAGTTTGGACAGTCCCAAAGGGGCATGATATAATCTAATTTATAAAAATATAAAGGAGTCGATGCTGCAATGATAAAAAAATTAGTCACCTTTGAGGACCTCGGTTTCGTCCAATGGGGCGTCCTCGATGAATCGGAAAAAGCCGTCTACGGGGCCATTCCATTAGAAGAAGCCTTCTTTACGCCCCTTCCGGAAACGCTCTTAGAATTCATCCGCCAGGGAAACGACGGCATCTTAGCCTTAGCCGATGCCCTCGAACAGAACGAAAAGACCGGCGCCGTCAAGGCTAAACCTCTCGACACGGTCCGCATCATGGCCCCCATTCCCCATATGGAACGGAACGTCTTCTGCATCGGCAAAAACTACGCCGACCACATCGCCGAATTCGATAAGACGGCCCTGCCCGACAAACCGAAGTATCCGGTCATCTTCACCAAGGCCACGTCGGCCGTCATCGGCCCGGACGACCCTATCGAACCCCATAAAAACGTAACCGAACAGGTCGACTACGAAGGGGAACTGGCCGTCGTCATCGGCAAAGAAGGGTCTGACATCCCCATCAGCGAAGCCATGAATCACGTCTACGGCTTTACGATTTTGAACGACGTAACGGCCCGGGACCTCCAGGCCAACCACGGCCAGTGGTTCCACGGCAAGAGCCTCGATACCTTCTGCCCCATGGGCCCCTACGTTCTCCTGCGCGATGCTGCCCCTGAAACCTTTGACATCATCACCAAGGTCAACGGCGAAGTCCGCCAGGACGGTTCGACAGGCGAATTCATCTTCACCATCCCCGAACTGATCCACACCATTTCCCAGGGGACGACCCTCTTCCCGGGCGACGTCATCGCAACGGGCACGCCGAGCGGCGTCGGCGTCGGCTTCAATCCGCCCCGCTTCCTCCATTCCGGCGACACCGTCGAAATCACGATTCCCGCCATCGGCACCTTGAAGAACAAAGTAAAATAAGGCTCAAAGCAATAACCTTGCACACAACAAAGGAGCTGCGAAGAAATGATCACTCATTTCTCCGCAGCTCCTTTTGGTAGTGGTATCTCAAACGGGAAGGCCCTTACGACGGGTTTTCTTCCTGTTTCTGAAGCACACTGTGTTTACGGCCATAGACGAAGTAGATCAGCCAGCCAAGGATCGTCCAGCCCGAAAACAGCATCAGCGTATGCGGCGACAGTTCAAAGAAGATGAATGCGCAGCAGATGAAGCCTAAAGGTGCAATGATGTGGACAGCGGGGCAGCGGAATCCGCGCGGATGATTCGGATAGATGCGGCGCAGAACCAAGATGCCGACGCTGGAGCACAAGAAGGCGAAGATCGTACCGGCGCTGCACGTTTCAGCGACGATATGGATCGGCGTGAAGCCCGTAATGCAGGCAACGATGACACCGATGACGATCTGAATGATGTACGGCGTCTGGAACTTGGGATGAACCTTGTAGAGGCTCATGGGCATGAGGCCGTCACGACTCATGGAGTAGAGGGCACGGCTCTGGGCGAAGAGCATGCCCAGGACAACCGTCGACAGGCCGCAGATAGCGCCGGTGCCGACGATGGCCGACCCGAGGTGAAGGCCGATGTACTCCAGAACAAACGATGCCGGTGCTGCCGTATCCAGCATGGGATACGGGACGACGCCGGTCATGGTCGCACAAACGGCGATGTAGAGGACCGTACAGATAGCCAGAGCCGAGATGATGCCGATCGGCATATCCCGTTTCGGATTCTTCGTTTCTTCGGCAGCCGTCGACAAGGCGTCGAAGCCGAGGTAAGCGAAGAACAGGACGGCGGTCCCGGCGAAGACACCGTGGACGCCATAGGGCAGGAAGGGTTCCCAATTCATCGGTTCGATATGGGGGCCTGCCAGGAAGAGGAACAAGAAAATCGTTCCGATTTTAACGTAGACCAAAATGCGGTTGACGTGCGCACTTTCGCGGACGCCGACGACGAGCAGCGCCGTCGCCAATGCAACGATGAGCACAGCCGGTAAGTTAATGATGCCTCCATCTGCCGGAACGGCCGTCAAGGCCTTGGGAAGGTCGATGCCCATGGAATGCAGGATCCCGACGAAGTAGGCCGACCAGCCGCCAGCAACGGCGCTGGCACCGACAGAATATTCCAAAATCAAACTCCAACCGACCCACCATCCGAAGATTTCACCGAGCGATGCATAGGCGTAGGTATAGGAGCTGCCTGATACAGGCAAAAACGAAGCTAATTCAGAATAGGCCAAACACACAAACGCACATGTGACGGCTGCAAATACGAAGGATAACATCAGGCCAGGGCCAGCGTATTTTGCAGCGCCGATACCGGTCAGAACAAAGATCCCCGTACCAATAATGATGCCCAGACCCATCATGGTGATGTCGAAGGCTCCTAAAGCCTTGTTCAACTTCTTTTCTTTCGTATGGGCCAGCAAATCATCGAAGGATTTACGGCGTAAAATGTCCATAAGCTCATCCCCTGTCTGTTATTTCGCTGTCACACCGTTAGACGAAGAGGAGAAAATGCTTTTCCAGATAAAGCCGATGACGAACCCGGCGATGGTAAAGCATACCCAGCCCATCCCCAACGAGTGGAGCGGTACCATAGTAGCAAAAATAGTATCAATCTGTCCAAGCGAGAATTCAGCAGTCTGAAGTCCCGTAACGATAGCCGGAATCAAGGTCAGGCCGATAGTCCATGCATAGACGCACTGCCGTCCGCCAAAGGCGTTGTGCAGGAAAGCCAAGATGATGATGGCAACGACGAGCGGATAGATGAACATCAGGACCGGAATAGCGGCGGTGATGATTGTCTTCAAACCGAACATGGCAACGAAGAAGGAAATGAGGGTAAAGATGACAACCCATTTCTTGTAACCGATTTTGATCAGTTCGTTGAAGTACGATGCGCACGACGTAATCAGGCCGATAGACGTCGAGAGACAAGCCAAGAGAACGATGACGGCCAAGATGACAGCACCGGCGTTGCCGAAGAGAATCATAGCACTCTTAGAAAGAACGGGAGCGCCCGTTTCCTGGATACCGAAAGCGGCGACGCTGTCGGCACCGATTTTAGCGACGAAGATGTACACGAAGCCCAAGCAGCCGACGGCGATAGCACCGGCTTTAAATACTTCTCTCGTAATGGCCGACGGCGTCGTTGCCCCGTCTTCCATGACGAATTCAATAACCAGGATGGCAAATACTAAGGAAGCGATGGCGTCCATCGTATTGTAACCGTCGAGGATCCCCTGAACGGCGGCGACGGTAGCCGTGCCGTAAGCGGCAATCGGTTCCTGCGGCGAGCCGAGAGGCGTAATGAAGGATTTTGCGATGAGCAGTAAAATAGCGATCAGCAGTGCCGGCGTCAAGATCTTGCCGATGCGGTCGACCAGTTTCTGCGGCGAAATGGATAACCATAACGAAATGAGGAAGAATAAAACCAAGAAGCCGGTCATGATGGCTTCACTGCCGCCACTCTGCAAGAACGGACGAACGGCGATTTCATAAGAAACGCTGCCCGTACGGGGAATGGCGAAGAACGGCCCAATGGTCAGATAACTGATGACCGTAAAGAAGAGGCCGTAAGCCGGATGGACGCGGCCAGCCAGTTCCTGCAGGTTCTTACAGCCTGAGTAACCCATGGCCAGGACACCGGCCAAAGGCAAGCCGACACCGGTGACGACGAAGCCCAGGACAGCCCACCAGACGTTGACGCCGGCAGCCTGACCCATGGCAGCCGGAAAGATCAGGTTCCCGGCCCCGAAAAACAGCGCGAACAGCATAAGCCCTATGGCTACCGTTCTGTTTCCCTTATTTTCTCCCATAATAACACTCCTCCTAACAATTAATCGTGTCAATAAATAATAAGGACGCTGAATCGATTAAATTAAATAATTTAATCTTGAATTTATTCTATCATAAAAAAGGAAAAAAATCACGAATTCATGTCAACTTTAATCTAATTCTAATAGACAAAGGTCCATCTTTTAATATTTTTTCGTTAATCATGTAAATTCGTTAGTTTTTCTTGTAAAATCTGTATAAACGATTTGTTATCCAAAGGAGAACGGACGGCTGTCCTTATATAGGACGGCGATAAACCGACGTAATTGGCACAGGAGCGGACTAAGATTCCCTCTTCACGAAGGGCGGATATGAGCGGTTCTGCCAAGGATCCGTCGACCAGGCGCCATAGGAGGAAGTTGACGCAGGGCCGCCAGACTTCGATGCCGGGCATATGGGTTAAGGCCTCATAGAGCCGATCGCGTTCCGCGGCGACGAGGCGACGCGACGCGTTTTGGTAGTCCCGGTCCCCTAAGGCGGCGACGCCGGCATACTGGGCCAGGACGTTGACGTTCCAATCGTCTTTATGGCCTTCCATGAGACTTCGCCGTAAGGGCGTCGTCACGCCAAAACCGAGGCGCAGCCCCGGCAGGGCATAAAATTTAGTCAGGGATCGAATGACGAACAGCGAATCCGTCTCCTGTGCCAGTTCTCGGACGGAATAAGCCTCTTCCGATGGGAGAAAATCGAGAAAAGACTCATCGACGAGAATGTCCGTCCCCTTGCGGGCCGCAAGATCCGTAAGGGCTTTCAGCTCATGAGCCGAGGCCAAAGTCCCTGTGGGATTATTGGGATTGCCGATAATGATGCAGTCGACGTGACCACAGGCAGAGCGCAGGGTTTCCCAGGGATAAGAAAAATCCCCTTCCGCCGACAAATGACAGTAGTCAATGACGGCTCCGCAGGCCCGTGCCGCCCGTTCGTACTCGCTGAAGGACGGCACGGGAATCAAGACCCGCCGGGGCCGAAACGTATGCATATAGAGATAAAAGAGTTCGGCTGCCCCATTTCCCAGGAGGAGAGAATCTTTGGAGACGCCGTACGTTCTTTCAAGGGCTTCCCGAAGGGCCGTCCCCTTGGGATCGGGATAGTGGACGACGGCGTCTATGTGAGCCGTCATGGCATCTCTCACATCCGGCGAGAGTCCCAGTGGATTGATGTTGGCACTGAAATCGAGCCAGGCCTTCCCCGGCGGCGGAGCCGCATAAATATTGCCGCCATGTTCAAATCGTTTAAGCACTGCCTATCACCTCCTTTCCATAAAAATGCCGCCCTCTTGGAGACGGACCGTATCGACGTAGGTCCAGTCGGGAAAGGCAGCCGTCAAGGGGCGGACGATGTCCGCTCGGACGTCAAGGCCCTCCCCTTCGGTAAAAAAGACACCGGCAACGGTCCCGCTATGGGCCGTATTGACACCGACGACACAGGGCTTTTGGAGGGCCCTTTCGACGAAGGCCGGAAAGTCCGGCTTTTCGAGGAGAGCCTGATTGGCCAGGGCGCTGTACGTCGCCGCCCGCCCCAGGTTCTCGGCCGTAAGTGGGTCCTGTAAGAGGGCCATGCCGGCCGCCATGGCCTTTGAATCGGGATGTCTTCGGCGCCGCCCCTTTTCGTGGAAGGCGACGGTATCGACGATGCCGCCGGAGTCAAAGACGGCGATGGAAAGCTTGGGAACCTGTGAAAATACGGCCTTGATGCGTCCCGTATCGGGCTCGATGACGGCCATGCCCCGACAAAAAATGCCGTCGGTCGGCTCGATAGAAGCGGCCAGGCGGCCAATCTCTTGTTCACGTAAGGGGCGTCCTAAAACGAAGCCGACGGCGGCCAGGACGGCGCAGATATCGGCTGAACTCGAGGCCATGCCCTTGCCTTCCGGGAGATCAGACGTAAGGTAAAAATCATAGGGCAGCTCGGATACCCGGCAGTAAGTCAGGGCCAGAGAAAAAGCGCGTTTCGCCTTGGCCCCGCCGCCGACAAGGCGTCCCGTCCCCGAACGGACCGTAACCGTACTGTAGCGGTCGATGGGACAGGTCACCAAAAAGGGCTCGCCCTGCCAATAGCCCTGCATGATTTCCCCGCAGGAACCGGGTACGCGGACGATCAGCTCCATAGGCCGTACCGTGCCCAGGACAAGAGGGCCGTCATGGCCCCTGCCAACAGGGACGCGCCGTACATCAGGCGGATGGTCTGTTTAATATGGATCGGTTCCAATTCGCGGCCGGCATCGCCCATGTATTCCCGGAAGGTATCTTTTCCGAAATAGCGATTGTGGCCGCCCAGGCGGATACCGAGGGCACCGGCCACGGTCGCTTCAGCGTAACCGCCATTGGGGCTGGGGTGCTTTTTCGCATCGCGGCCCATGATGTTCCAGGCCTGTTTGTAGTCATGGCCCAGGATGGCAGCGACGGCGATGAATAAGAGGCCGGTCAGTCTTGCCGGGATGTAGTTTAAGACGTCGTCGATGCGGGCAGCGACGCGGCCGAAGTAGAGGTAGCGGTCGTTCTTATAGCCGATCATGGAATCGAGGGTATTGGCCGCCCGATAGACGACGGCCAAAGGCAGCCCGCCGAGGGCGAAGAAAAATAAGGGCGATACGATGCCGTCGACGGTATTTTCGGCAATCGTTTCCACCGTCGCTCTCGTCACTTCCGGACTGTCGAGGTGCTTCGTGTCCCGGCCGACGATCTGGCCGACCTTGATGCGGGCCATGCGCAGGTGGTGGCGCAGGAGATAATTATATATATCCCGGCCGGCTTTGGCCAGGCTGTGAGGGCAGATCATAAAGGACAAGATAAGGCCCTGGATGGCGTAATTCACCCCTTGGTGAGGAAGAAATTCCAAGATCAGGACGATGGCCAGGGTCAGATTATAGAAAAATAACAAGGTGATGAAAACCAAGAGACCGCCTAAGATGAAATGCTCCCACTTCGATGATTTTTCATTGTAAAAGAGTCTTTCGAGCATGCTGATAAAGGACCCCATCAAGGCGACGGGATGAAGCGTCGTCCGCGGGTCGCCGATGATAAAATCGATAATGAATGCCGTGATGACCGTAATCATCGTATCCCCTCCTCTATGATGCGCTGCAGGCGTGGCATGTCGAGGGATTCTCTCACGACGGCAGCCAAGCGATCGTACTTTTCTTCTTTTTCCTGTCGGTAGTGCAGGGAAACGGGAAGATCCTGCCAGCCTTTGCGGCGGCGCAGGACGTTCAGGAACCGGCACCGGAAGTCATCGTTGTCAAAGATGCCGTGAATGTAAGTTCCCCAGGCCAGGCCATCAGCCCGGGCCGCACCGACCGTTACTTGGCAGGGCGCTTTCGAGCGGCTGGTTACGATAAAGGGATGGGCATCGCTGCCATCAACGTCGGTCCGTCCCATATGGATTTCGTAGCCCGTAAGCGTCCCGGCGTCGATAGACTCGCCCAAAAAGGGCAGGCTCCGGCATTCGGCCGTCACCTGAAAGGTCAGCTTCTCCGGGCTGAAAGTCGTCGTCCCCTGAAGGATGTGAAGGCCTTCGACGGATCCTAAGTCGGATTCGCTCCCGTCGGGATCGACGACGGCATCGCCCATCATCTGGTAGCCGCCGCAGATGCCGACGACCGGTTTTCCCTGCTCCATGAAGGCCACAAGCGCCTGATCCCAGCCGTGTTCTTTCAGGAACAATAAGTCTTCCGTCGTATTCTTGCTGCCCGGCAGGATGACGGCGTCGGCACCGTGAAGTTCGTCAGGTCGACTGATATAATAGAGATTGGTATCTTCTTCCCGCGACAGGCTGTCGAAGTCGGTGAAATTGGAAATCTTGGGAACTTTCACAACGGCGATGTTTACCGTATCGGCCAGCGGCCCGCTTCCCTTGTCCTCCAAGGACACGGAATCTTCGTCGTCGATGCCGAGGTCGCCGATATAGGGAATGACGCCTAAGACGGGCTTTCCCGTCTTTTTTTCTAAGAACTCGACAGCCGGCGTAAAGAGGGAGACGTCGCCGCGGAATTTATTGATGATGAGGCCTTTGACGTGAGCCCGTTCTTCTTCATCGAGGAGTTCCAAGGTGCCCACCAGTGCCGCCAGGGACCCGCCGCGGTCGATATCGGCTACTAAGAGGACCGGTGCGCCCAGGTATTTGGCGACGCGCATATTGACGATGTCATGATCTTTTAAGTTAATCTCGGCGGGACTTCCGGCGCCTTCGATGACCAAGGTGTCGTAGGCCTTGTCGAGACGTTTTAGAGCCGCCTTTACGGCGTCAAAGGCTTTTATGGCATAGCCCTTGTGGTATTCCCGGGCCGACATATTGCCTACGGGCCGGCCGTCAATGATGACCTGGGAGCAGGCATTTCCCGTCGGCTTCAAGAGGACGGGGTTCATGTCGACCATGGGAAGGAGGCCTGCCGCCTCGGCTTGGGCGACCTGGGCCCGGCCCATTTCCAGCCCGTCGGCGGTTACATAAGAATTGAGGGCCATATTCTGGGCCTTAAAGGGAACGACGCGCTGTCCCTCTTGTAAAAAAATACGGCACAAGGCCGTCGTAAGGATGCTCTTGCCGACATGGGAACTCGTCCCCTGCAGCATGATATATTGTGCCAACCCTTATCCCCTCCTGTCATAAAAAAAACGGTGTGGCTGCAATGGTTTAATTATATCGTTTCTGCAAAAAAATGCAAACGCCGGGAAACGGAAAAAGCCGCCCTCCGGAAATAATTTCCAGAGAGCGGCTGCATAGGTTTTATCCGTGTAATTGTCTGTCTAAGTCTTCGAGGCGTGCAATGCGTTCTTCTGTCGGCGGATGAGTGCTGAACAAGTTCATCAGCGTGCTGCGGGCGCCGGAAAAGGGATTGATGATGCACATGTGGGCCGTTGCCTTGCTGGCACCGGGCAATACCTGATAGTGGGCGTAATTGTCGATTTTCGCCAAGGCACGGGCCAAGGCGATGGGATCGTCGATCATGCGTCCCCCTTCTTCATCGGCCATGTATTCCCGCGTCCGCGAGATACCCATTTGGATGACCGACGCCGCTAAGGGCGCTAAGAGAGCCGTTGCGATGAGGGCGATGGGATTGCCGCCTTCGCCGTCATTATCGCGGCCGCTGCCGAAGATGGCAGCCCACTGGGCCATATTGGCAATCATGGCGATGGCACTGGCAAAGGAAGCGACGATGGTACTGATGAGGATGTCGCGGTGAAGGACGTGGCTCATTTCATGGGCCAAAACGCCGCGGATTTCATCTTCATCGAGGAGATTCATGATCCCTGCCGTTGCCGCTACGGCTGCGTGGGACGGATTTCGTCCGGTTGCAAAGGCGTTGGGCACGTCGGTCGGAATGATGTAGACTTTGGGCATAGGCAAATCGGCACGCTGCGCCAAATCGGCTACGATGCGGTACAGATAGTGATCTTCTCCGACTTGTTCGGCCTTATAAGCCCGCAGTACCATGGTATCGCTGAACCAATAGGAGAAGAAATTCATACCCATGGCGATAATAAACATAATCATGACGCCGCTGCGGCCGCCGAAAATGCCGCCCAGAGCCATGAGGATACAGGCCAGGGCCGTCATGAGGAATACCGTTTTCACACTGTTCATAAAACTCACCCTCTTCAAAAAAAGCTAAAGGTCAAAAGGTTAAATCAACTATGACCCTATTATATACGTTCTCAGGTTCATTGTCAACAAAGGCTATTTCAGGATCTCGTTGTTGTAGCGGCGGATGTAGACGATGTAGTCGCCGTCACTGTCCTTTTGGCCGTCAAAGGCGACGGTGATGGAGACGTCGTCTTGTTTCCATTCCACTTCCTTATCGCTCTGTTTGACCGGGAAGTTTTCCATATTGGAATAGATAGTGGCTACGAGGCGGGTGTAAATGGACTTGGCCGTGGCCTTGTCCTTGGTCTTGAAATAGTTGTCAAAGGCAAGGACCCGGCCTTTGGCCGACGTATCAGCGGAGAAGATTTCAATGCCTTCCGTGACGGAAACGTTCTTGACGACCGACGTCCGTTCGGCTTTTTCCGTGAAGGACACGGTGCTGCCGTAGAAGGTCCAATCCGATAAAACCGAGAAGTTGCCGTCAAAATCGGCTCTCGGCATGCCGAGGTACACCGTCTGATAGGCCGTCAAGGGATTGGCCGCGATTTCATCGACGGACTGGTTATAGTCAAAAGCGCCGGCCGAGGCCGTAAGGGCCGTCCACAATAAACCGGCTGCGATTATTTTCTTATACATCATCATAAACCCTCCTTACCAAAAGGGAGCCAAAAGCAGCGAGAACAACGTGAAGATCAAGCGCTGCAGGGGAATCAAAATATACGTAAAAACAGGGGTCATCATCAAGGCGATGAGGATCAGGAAGCTGTAGCGTTCGATGCCAGCCAGCTTATACGACCATTCCGTCGGCAAAAAGCACATCAGGACCCGTGAGCCGTCGAGGGGCGGCAAGGGCAGCATGTTGAAGATAGCGAAGTTGACGTTGTACAAGACGATGAGCTGCAGCACCATGGGCAGGGCCGTCGAGGTGAAGAGGTTCAGCTTGGCGAAAATCAGCTGGACGACGAGGGCGATAAAGCCCGTGATCAGGTTGGATACGGGGCCGGCTAAGGCGACGCAGATCTCCCCTTTCCGCCAGTTGCGGAAGTTGCCGGGGTTGATCATGACCGGTTTCGCCCAGCCAAAGCGGGCTACGAGGAGCATCATCAGTCCTACCGGATCGATGTGAGCTACGGGATTCAGTGTCAGGCGCCCCATCATTCGCGGCGTATCGTCCCCCATCCAGTCTGCGACTTGGGCGTGGGCATATTCGTGAATGACCAGGGCAATGAGCAGGCCGGGGATACCGGCGATAATCGCGAGTATATTAAAATCAAACATTGTATTCTCCTTTCGTATACTTTATATTATACGGTATCTTGCCCTATATAACAAGAGAGGCTGCCGCACACGGGTACGACAGTCTCTCTCAGGTTATGCTGTTTTTATTATCGCTGACGATATTCGTATTCTACATTCTGTTCGACCATGACGGCCTTTTCTTCAATTTCGCGAATCTGGGCAATCATCCGGGCTACGAAGGCTTCGTCTTTGATGGACCGCAGATTGATGCGGACGCTGTAGAAGGCAGACCTCATGGCGGCTCTGGCGTTCATGGCGGCAATGGCCCCGTCAGTGATGACCCAGGCGTTGCCGTAGCGGACGACCTGTTCCGCTAATTGCAGGAGGGCGAAGATGTCCTTCCCCAACTCAAAGGGCGACGTAGCCGCATCTTTAAAGGCCTGCTGGACGATGGCCGCCCGATTGGGCGTATCCTTGGGCAGGCGGACAGAACGGATGACGTTGTCGAAGGCCGCCGCGTCTTCGGCGATGCCTTCGAGATACCGCTGCCGCAGCACCCGGGCCTTATCGCGAATGGAAATCATGAGTTTTTCGATTTCTTCATACCCTTTTTTCCCAATGGTCAGGTTGGCCACCATTTCGACCAAGGCTGCTGCCGACGCAGCCGTCATGGCAGCGATGCCGCCGCCGCCGGGAATAGGTTCTTTCGATGCCGTAACGGTCAGGAGCTCGTCGAGGGGCATCGATTGGAACTTCGTATAATCCATCTTAGAAGAGACCTGTAATGACGCCGTTTTCGTCGATGTCCATGCGGTTGGCCGCCGGGACCTTCGGCAGGCCCGGCATGGTCATGATATTGCTCGTCTGGCAGACGATGAAGCCGGCACCGGTGCAGACGCGGACGTCTTTGACGGTGACCGTAAAGTTTTTGGGAGCACCGAGGAGGGCCGGATTGTCCGACAGGGAATATTGGGTCTTAGCGACGCAGATCGGCATGTGGTCGAGACCGAAGGATTCCAGTTCCTGAATCTGTTTTTTCGCGTTGCCTTCAAAGACGACGCCGTCGCCGCCGTATACTTTTTGGACGATGGCCGTCAGTTTTTCCGGAATGGAGGCGTTGACGTCGTAGATCGGTTTGTACGGCGTCTTGGGCTGTTCCAGCATCTTGAGGACCTTTTCGCCCATTTCGACGCCGCCCTTGCCGCCTTCAGCCCAGCAGTTGTTGAGGGCTGCTTCGACGCCGTAGTCGGCGCAGAGGTCGCGCAGGGCCTGGATTTCCGCATCCGTATCGCTGATGAATTTATTGATGCCGACAACGACGGGAACGTCGAAGAGGCGCATGTTTTCAATGTGTTTGGCAAGATTGGCAAAGCCTTTCTTCAAGGCTTCGACGTTTTCTTCCTGGAGGTTCTTCTTATCGACGCCGCCGTGCATCTTGAGGGCCCGGACGGTAGCGACGATGACGACGGCATCGGGTTTGATCCCGGCGAAACGGCACTTGATGTCCATGAACTTTTCAGCGCCGAGGTCGGCACCGAAACCGGCTTCCGTAACGGCGATGTCGCCCATCTTCATGGCCAGTTTCGTGGCGACGACGGAGTTGCAGCCGTGGGCGATGTTGGCAAAGGGACCGCCATGAACGAGGGCCGGCGTATGTTCGATGGTCTGGACCAGATTCGGTTTGATGGCATCTTTCATGAGGATGGCCATGGCCCCTTCGACGCCGAGCTGACGGGCCGTAACCAAATTTCCGTCCAGGTCATAAGCGACGGTGATGTCCCCCATCCGCTTCTTGAGGTCCATGAGGTCACGGGCTAAGCATAAAGCAGCCATGATTTCCGAAGCGACGGTGATCATGAAGTGGTCTTCCCGAGGGAAGCCGCAGACCTTACCGCCCATGCCGACGACGAGGTTTCTAAGGGCCCGGTCGTTCATATCCATGACCCGCTTCCAGATGATGCGGCGCACGTCGATGCGAAGGGCGTTGCCCTGATGGACGTGGTTGTCGATGGCCGCTGCCAGAAGGTTGTTGGCCGCCGTAATGGCGTGCATGTCACCGGTAAAATGGAGGTTGATGTCTTCCATGGGCAGGACCTGGGAATAACCGCCGCCGGCAGCGCCGCCTTTGATGCCAAAGACAGGGCCCAGAGAGGGTTCGCGCAGGGCGACGACGGCCTTATGGCCCATGTAATTCAAAGCCTGTGCCAAACCAATGGTCGTTAAGGTCTTGCCTTCGCCGGCCGGCGTCGGCGTAATGGCCGTAACCAAGACAAGTTTGCCGTCTTTTTCTTTAGAAAGGCGCTTGATGGCGTCAAAGGAAATCTTAGCCTTGTATTTCCCGTAGAGTTCCAAGTCGTCGTCGGTCAGTCCGACCTTTTTTGCAATGGTCGTAATCGGTTCTAATGTCGTCTGTTGTGCAATTTCGATATCGCTTAATACCTTTGCCATGGTAGTCACTCCTTGTCCGCTGCATAAAAAAAGGCCGCTCCGCTGGTAAGTTGCCCAGACGGTCGGCTTCAAGAAATCATGCTCCCCGTGGTAACTCCACTTCCGTCAGTCACATGATTGTGCATTTATTATACAAAAAAACAGCCCTCGTCGTCAAGGGCTGTTTTTACGTACGGTATGAATGGACGTTGGAACAAGACGCCGCCGGTCTTAGTCCGGAAGGACGGTAATGTCTAAGCGGTCAAAACCGGCCAGGAAACCTTTTACGGTCTTGGCGATGGTTTCACATCCGCCGACGGTCTTGCTTTCGATGTTAAGGGGCATATTGGGGTCGTGGAGGGACATGCGCAGGAGGGCCCAGCCGCCGTCGAATACGAGGCGGACGCCTTCATAAGACGGTTTGGCAATGGCAATGCCCTTTTCTTCGGCCCGCTGTTCAAAGGCCTTGAGGACGTCAGCCCCGTAGGCCTGTACGTCGCCGTCACCGGTGATCTTAAGGCGATATTCCACGCCTTCCGCAGGCTGGCCGAGGGCTTTGATGAGGTCGCCTAAGGGTTTTCCGGCCTTCTTGGCTTTGGCGGCAGCCATGAGGAGTTTGACGGCCAAATAAGCGCCGTCGTCGAGGTAGTAATTTTCGCTTAAGGCGCCGTGGCCCGACGTTTCGATGGCCAAGGGCGATACGGTGCCGGCCTTGTTGAGGCGGATACATTCGTCGATGACGTTCTTATAGCCCCGCATGTAACGATGATGGACGAGGTGCAGTTCGTCCTGAAGGAAGGTCGTCAATTCATCGGACGTGACCGAGTCGGTAATGATGGTACTGCCCGGATAGTCCGGCGCCAAAATGGCAGCCATCATGGCGATGAGGGCGTTGCGGTTGATTTCTTCCCCACTGGGCAGGACGGCGCTCATGCGGTCGACGTCGGTATCGAAGATGAGGCCCAGGTCGGCCTTGTTGTCGAGGACGGCTTTCCGGATGGAGGCCATGGCTTCTTTGTTTTCCGGATTGGGGATATGGTTCGGGAAGTGGCCGTCCGGTTCGAGGAACTGGCTCCCCGTCGTATCGGCGCCGAGAGGTGCCAAGACCTTCGTCGCAAAGAAACCGCCGCTGCCGTTGCCGGCGTCGACGACGATGTGCATCCCTTCTAAGGGGCGGTCGAACATGCCGGCACAGAGGCCGGCGCAGATCTTCTGACGCAGGTGGAGGGCGTAGCGTTCAATGAGGTCCAAAGAGGCGATGGCTGCCGTCGATACGGCCGTTGCCGTAAGGTTCGACGCCAGCGTCAGGACTTCTTTGACCTCCTTCTTTTCAAGGCCGCCGTCCTTGGTAAAGAATTTGAGGCCGTTTCGATTGTACGGCAAGTGGCTGGCCGTGATCATGATGGACCCGTCCATGGCCGTGTCTTCAAAAATGATGGACATGAACATGGCCGGCGTCGATGCCAGACCGCAGTCCGTAACGTAAACGCCCCGGCCGAGGAGACCGGCAAAGACGGCTTCTTTCATCATATCAGCCGAGATGCGCGAGTCGTGACCGACGGCGATGCGTAAGTCCCCTTCCTTTTTTCCCAGCTTCTGCGCTAAAAATTTGGCAAAGCCGGCGGCAATGCGGTTGACCGCTTCCGGCGTCAGGTTGACCTTTTCGTCAGGGACGCCTTCGACGGCGATGCCGCGGACGTCACTGCCATTCTGTAATTTTAAGATAGCTTCGGTAGAGTTCATATGCCTGTTCCTGCTGCCTATTCCCGATAAGACAGCTTTTCCTTTCTGTAATCTACATCTATCATACTGAAAATCGGCCCCTGACGCAAGGCGTGCAGGGACCTGTCCCTTATAATACGTATTTTTCGACGGCTTCAGCGACGGCGCCTTCGTTGTTGGTAGCTTCCGTCACGACGTCGCAGTACGGGCGGATGGCCGGATTCAAGTTGCGGACGCCGACGGACAGGCCGGCGGCTTTGAGCATGTCGATGTCGTTGATGTTGTCGCCGATGGCCATCGTTTCTTCCGGACGCACGCCGAGGATGTCGGCCAATTTCAAGAGGCCGGCGCCCTTATTGACGCCTTTATGCATGAATTCGATGTAGCGGTTGCTGGAGAAGCTGACCGTAATGTCGTCGAGGAGGGGTTTCAATTCGGCATGAACTCGTTCCAAATAGTCGTAGTCCGTATTGGTCAGGATCAATTTCCCGACTTCTTCTTTACCGCGGATAAAATCGAGGGTCGTTTCTTCGCAGGGCGTGTAGGCCATGCGGCCCTTCAGGAAGGCTTCTTCGTCAGGCGTAATATTGGTGATGTAGACGACGTCCCGCGTATAGATGTGCAGGCACTGGCCGTAGGAAGCACACTTGCAAAAAATCTGATCGGCCAGGTCAAAGGGAATAGGGTCCCAGAAAAGGGAGCGGCTGCCCTTATTTTCCGTGATGTTGCCGCCATTGAGGCCGATGACGTACTGGTCGGGCTGTTCAAAAAGACGGAGTGTCTTCAAGACGCCGTCAATGGTGCGAAAACTCCGACCCGTGCAGGGCACGAATTTGACGCCCTTTGCGACAGCCTTGGCAATGGCTTCGATATTGCGCTGACAAATCGTCGCATCGCTGCTGAGCAGCGTTTCATCCATATCACAAGCAATGATTTTATAGTTATTCATGACCTACTCCTTTACAAATCGCATGACGGGATAGTTACTAACTGATACTACGAACATATCATGTCTGAGGCATTCCCGCCACCCCAGGGACAGAATCAGTCCCATTATAGTCAAAAAAGAAGGGCTTCTGCCCTTCCTTTTTTATGATCGATGCCGCCGGTCGCGGATGGCCCGCCACACAGCCGACACGGCCTTAAACAGCACATAAATGAGTACTACATTAAACAACAGGCCGAGAAAATCGGCGGCCCAGCCAAAGTTCCCCATGCCAAAGAGGCTGCTCAACATGCTGCCCAGGAACATGCCCCCGGCAAAGAGGCCGATGCCGCGCATAGCGCCGCCCCAAGCCGACGAGCGATTGGCTGTCGTATTGGCGTTGGCCCGAGGCGCAGCCGTCTGATTGCGAGTCTGGGATTGTGCCGATGAAGCGTTATTATTCGTATTGGCCTTAGGCGCCGCTTTGGGAGCCGTCACCGCCGGTGCCGACCGCGGGGCCGACATGCGAATACCGCCTTTTGCAGCTTGGACCGGCTGGTACACAGGCGCCGCAAAAAAGGCCGTCTGGAGAAGTAAGAGACAAGTCACGCAAAAAAGCTTTTTCTTCATGGTAATTCCTTTCCTATCTATCGATGAACCGGAACGGCGTCCGGCGTTATTCTGCTTTCTCTGCCGGAAGCGGATCCGTTTTTTCCCCCGAAGCAGAGATCAAAGTGTGTAAGGGGATAGCCGCCAAGTTTTCCGCCAGTTTATCCTGAATGGCTGCATAGGCATCATGGGTCGGGCAAGAGCCGTGACGGCGGCGATACAGGCATTCAAAGTTGCCGTCGAGGCAGCTGATGATCATGTTATCCCGATCCATAACGGTGATAACGTCCATCAGGTTCAATTCATGCAAATCTTTCACCAGTCGGCAGCCGCCTTGGGCTCCGCGGATGATTTCAATATATCCGGCCTGTTCGAGCTTCTTGGAAATCTTGTAAGCAAACTGACGAGGAATCAGCTGTTCATCGCTGATTTCCCGAATATTCTTCTGTTCCCAATCGGCCAGGGACCGTAAAATACGTATTGCGTAGTCAGTTTCTCTTGTTATTATCACTTTAACATGCTCCTTCTCTATTCTCTATGGATTAAGTCTATTATAACCTGAAATCAAGAGGAAGGCTATACTTTACTCATAGGAAATGATAAAAAATTCATATCTATCTAAAATTTATAAGTAAGGGCCTGAAGGACCCGTTTTATGCATAATAGAATCTTGCCAGTGACTGCAAAAACTTATATAATAAAGAGTACTTGCATATTTTAGCTTTAACAATAGATGAGGTGTACTATGTCATTAATCGATGAAGTAAATAATCGCCGTACTTTTGCCATCATCTCTCACCCCGATGCCGGTAAGACGACGCTGACTGAAAAATTGCTGCTCTACGGAGGCGCCATCCACCTGGCCGGTTCCGTCAAAGCCCGGAAAACGGCCAAGCACGCCGTTTCCGACTGGATGGAAATCGAAAAGCAGCGTGGGATCTCGGTTACCAGCTCGGTCCTGCAGTTCGACTACGAAGGCCATCACATCAACATCCTCGATACGCCGGGCCATCAGGACTTCAGTGAAGACACGTACCGGACGCTCATGGCCGCCGACAGCGCCGTCATGCTCATCGACGTCGCCAAAGGCGTCGAAGCGCAGACAAAAAAGTTATTCCGCGTCTGTAAAGAACGGGGCATCCCCATCTTTACCTTTGTCAATAAAATCGACCACTTCGGCCGCAACCCCTTCGACCTCATGGATGAAATCGAAGACATCCTGGGCATCCACGCCTACCCCATGAACTGGCCTATCGGCCTCAACGGCAGCTACCAGGGCATTTACGACCGGGCCTCGTCGTCTATCGAACTCTTTGAAAAGGACACGACCCACGGCCAGAGAAAATTAGCCTCGACCAAGGGCTCGGCCGACGATCCGATTTTCAAGGAACTCCTCGAGGAAGACGTCCACCAGGGCCTCATCGACGACATCGAACTCCTCGACGAAGCCGGTGATGAATTCGACATGGAAAAGGTCAAGCGCGGCGAATTGACGCCCATGTTCTTCGGCTCGGCCATGACCAACTTCGGCGTCAAGCCCTTCCTCGAAGAATTCCTGCGCATGGCCCCGAAACCGCAGCCGCGAAAATGCCTCGAAGGCTCCGTCGACCCGACGTCGGATCAGTTCACGTCCTTCGTCTTTAAGATTCAGGCCAACATGAATCCCCAGCACCACGACCGCATCGTCTTCATGCGCATCTGCTCGGGCAAATTCGAAAAGGGCATGTCCGTCACCCACCGTCAGTCCGGCAAGACACTGCGGCTCATGCAGCCCCAGCAGTTCCTGGCAACGGAACGGACGATCATCGAAGATGCCTACCCGGGCGACATCATCGGCGTCTTTGACAACGGCACCATGGGCGTCGGCGACACCTTATACGACGGCAAAAAGAAGGTCACCTTTAAAGACTTCCCGACCTTCCCGCCGGAACTCTTCGCCCGCATCCGCGCCAAGGACTCCATGAAGCGCAAACAGTTCCTCAAGGGCATGACCCAGTTAGCCCAGGAAGGGGCCGTCCAGATCTATGAAAACATGGGCTCCATGGAAAGCTACATCGTCGGCGCCGTCGGCCAATTGCAGTTCGAAGTCCTCGAATACCGGCTGAAGCACGAATACGGCGTCGATTTAGAAATGAACCGCCTGCCCTACACCGTCGCCCGCTGGATCCAGGACAACGGAAACGACTATAAGGACCTCAAGAATATCGACAGCGCCATGATCGTCAAAGACCATAAACAGCGCGTCGTCCTGCTCATCACCAACGAATGGCAGGCCAACTGGATCGTCGAACGGAATCCCGATTTCACCTTCTGCACGACGCCGGACCAACTGGCCATCGAAGACGAAGAAGAATAATCACAATCATCGTAAGCACGCTGAAAAGACCGGAAAGAAATGGAATGCACTTCTTTCCGGTCTTCTTTATATGCTGAACAAGATAAGGGTTGATTCCAATATACAGACTAAGCGACGGCGCGGCACCATTCCGGCAGGGTGATGGTGCGGTCGAAGGCCGGCAGCCAAATGCCCTCGGTATGATTATAAGTCCGAACGAGGATGCGGTCGTTGTAAAGATAGATAGAGTTGGAATAGATGGTATCTTCGTCCCAGTCGCTGTTATAGACGTTGAGGACCCGGCCTTCATAATAGTTCTGGTCATCCATAAAGGTCGCATCGTCCGGCATGGTATGGGTGTGTCCCGATACCCACAGGCGGACCTGGTGGTGGCGGGCCAGGATGCGGCGGATGTCGGCGGCGGGCTGGGCGGAGTTGCGCGGCGACGGCAGGCTGACGCCGTTCTTTTCGGGAACGGCTGTATTTTCTAAGGGAGCGTGACAGAAGATGATCGTCGGCATCTGACGGTGAGCGGCCAAAGTTTGGTCGAGCCAGGTCAGCTGCTGGTGAGATAATTCGACGGCAGCGCCGCCGGTAACCGTGTCCGGCGACAGGAAGACGAGGAGATAGCCCCGCTGTTCCTTGGCATAATAAAGGGGCCCGAAGGTCTTGGTATAGCGGGCAAAGTGCAGGATTCGTTCCGTACTGCTGCAGGGCCGGAGATCCTCGCCGTGGCCCGTATAGAGCAGTTCATGATTGCCGGCAATGAAGGCTTTCCGCTTTTTCAGGCCGTTGACGACGAGCCGCACCAGGCGGTATTCTTCGGCACTGCCGTTACGCTGGACCATATCGCCCGTAAAGACGGCTAAATCAAGGTCGCGCCAGTCGTTCATATCCTGCAGGGCCCCCTCTTTGGCAGCCATATAGCGCAGGCGCTCTTTCGGCGTGACCAGCTTTTTACACGGATAATGGAAATCACTAATGATGGACAGGCGCGAATAATTTTTTCTTTCCAGGTCGTCTCGATTCCTGGAAAACAGTGACGAAAACATGGCATCTCCTCCTCATCCCCAATAAAAACAGGCTCTCGCTGTACATACTAAGTATAGCGAGAGCCTGTATAACTTTTGCAAAGACTGGTGGAAATGTCTGTAAAAGGACGCGTTCTATAAGGTCCTTTCAGTCTCAATTATGCCTATTCTTCTTCCGGATAAGTCAGGCCCCACTGCTGACGGATGGCAGTCATGAGGTCCATGACGTCTTTCGTGTATTCCTGGCACATGCCCTTGCCGCCGTTAGCAACGGCCTGTTCCATGTCGAGGACTTCGTACTGCAGGGCCTTGGCCGTGCTGCCTTCCCGGATGACTTCCTTGCGGCCGTCTTCGGTGTAAGTAATAGTCGCTTCTTGAGCCCGGGGATAGTCGTAGATTTCGATATAGCCCTTATCGAAGGCGGCCATGCCTCGTTTCGGCTGCTTGGCGTGAAGGGACAGGGCTAAGGTTGCCATTTCCCCTTCTTTATTCTGAAGGAGGATGCCCGCCTGTTCATCGACGCCGGTCGGGGCCCGCAGGACCTGAGAGGCGATTTGGTCGGGCTGAGCCGTCATGAAGTAGCGCACGAAGGACAGGGCGTAGACTCCGATATCGAGGAGGGCGCCGCCGGCTAAGCTGCGGTTGAAGAAACGGTTCTTCATATCGTAGTCTTTATAGCTGCCGAAATTCATCTGGACGAAGCGCATTTTCCCTAAAGCACCGGAATTTACGAGTTCAGAAAGTTTCTTATAAATCGGCATGTGGTACAAGGTCATGGCTTCGGCCAGGACGACGCCTTTTTCGTCGGCGACCTTACGGGCCCGGGCCAGTTCGTCACTGTTGAGGGTAATCGACTTTTCACAGAGGACGTGCTTGCCCGCTTCAAGGGCCGGAATCAGGTACTGGATATGGGTATTATGCGGCGTCGATAAGTAGACGATATCGACGTCGGGGTCGGAAAAGATGTCTTCCGGCTTGTCATAAACTTTGGAAATGCCGTATTTTTCGGCAAAGGAGACGGCTTTAGCATGGGTCCGATTGCCGACGCCATACAAGTTTCCCCCTAACTGCTGCATGGCCTGAGCCAATTCATTGCCGATAACACCGCAGCCTAAGGTTGCCCAACGATAAGATGTCATGATACAAATCCCCCTTTTACGATAACAGGCGGCTGACGAGTTTCACACAGTCTGCCGCGTCTTTAGAATAGCCGTCGGCACCGATTTCATCAGAAAAGCTCGGCGTCACAGCGGCGCCGCCGATAATGATTTTTCCGTCATAATGCCGTTCGGCGGCTTCAGCAATGACATCTTTCATATGCATCATGGTCGTCGTCATCAAGGCCGACAGGCCGACGACAGACGCCTTGTGGCAAAGGGCCGTTTCGATGATCTTGCCGGCCGGCACGTCTTTGCCGAGGTCGATGACCTTATAGCCGTAGTTGCGCAGCATGAGGCCGACGAGGTTCTTGCCGATGTCATGGACATCGCCTTCGACGGTGGCGATGATGATGGTCGCCATGTCGCTCTCGCCCGGTGCCTTTTGGATGAGGGGCTCAAGGTAAGCAATGGCCGTCTCCATCGTATTAGCGCTGGCAATGAGCTGGGGCAGGAAATAAATCTGCTTGTCGTATAAGTCACCGACTTTCGTAATGGCCGGAATGAGCTGTTCATCGATGACGGCCCCAGGGGTCATCCCCTTGGCCAGCTCCGCTTGAGCCAGGGCAACGATGGCCTCTTTCTCGCCGTCTAAGACGGCCTGATAGACGGGACTGACCGGCTTTTCGTCCGTGCCCTCAGACTCCCCCGAGGCCGGTCCGGACAAGGATTCACCATGACGGGCCAAGAGTTCCGCTTCCTGCTGACGTTTCGCTTCGGCTTCTTTCTTGTCGAAATACTGCATGCGGCGAATATACCCGAGGTCGCTTCCTTCGCGGTTCATGAGCATATTGGCAGCGGCTGCCGTATTCATCAAGAGGTCCTGAGACGGATTGGCAATGGCCATGGTCAGGCCGCTGGCAATAGCCATGGAAAGGAAGGCGGCATTGACGTACATCCGGTCGGGCAGGCCGAAGGAAATGTTGGACAGGCCGCAGACCGTGGCCAGGCCCAAATCTTTTTTACAGTGGGAAAAGGTCGCCATGCAGTCGAGAGCTGCCGACGGCGCCGCGCCGACGGTCGCCACTAAGGCGTCGACGACGATGTCTTCCGGCTTAAATCCGGCCTTATAGGCGTGATCCAAGAGTTCGTCGAGGACGGCGTGTTTTTCCGCTAACGTCTTGGGAATGCCCTCATCCGATACGGGAAGGGCGATGAACATGGCGCCGTACTTCTTGACAACGGGCAGGAGCTTTTCGTATTTTTCCGTTTCACAGGAAATGGAGTTGACCAAGGCCCGTCCGGGATAGATCCGAAGGGCCGCTTCCATGATGTCCGGCGAACTGGTGTCAATGCTCAGCGGCAGTCCCGATACACCGGTTACTTCATAGATGGCTTTGAGCATCATGTCTTTTTCGTCGATGCCGTTGGTCCCCATGTTGACGTCGAGAATGGACGCCCCGTACCGTTCCTGTTCGCGGGCCATGGAGCGGACTAAGTCGAGTTTTCCCGCTCTCAATTCAGCCTGGAGTTTTTTCTTGCCCGTCGGGTTGATGCGTTCGCCAATGACTTGAAAATCGCCGTCGAGGTGAATTTCTAATACCTGCCGTTCCGAGGCCAGTACGCGGGAATGGACGGCCTGAGGAACTTTCGGCGTCAAATCTTTTACGGCGTCGGCCAAGGCCTTGATATGAGCCGGCGTCGTTCCGCAGCAGCCGCCGACGATATGGGCCCCGGCTTCGATGAGGAGGAGTCCGTCTTTGGCAAATTCTTCGGGCGTCGTCTTATAGACCGTCTTGTCACCGTCAAGTTCCGGAAGGCCCGCATTGGGCTTGGCGATGATAGGGATATTGGCGTACTCGTACATCGTCCGCACCGTATCGACCATGTCGGCCGGCCCTGTCGAGCAGTTAAGACCGACGGCGTCGACGCCTAAGTGTTCGAGGACGACGACAGCCGCTTCCGGCGGCGTACCGTATAAGGTGCGGCCGTCTTTCTCAAAGGTCAGGGTGGCCAGGATGGGCAAATCGCAGACTTCTTTGATGGCCAGGACGCAGGCCCGCGTTTCTTGAAGGCTCATCATCGTTTCGACGACAAAGAGGTCGACGCCGGCTTCATAAAGGACCTTCGCCTGTTCCTTATAGACCGTCACCAATTCTTCAAAGGTCAAATCCCCCATGGGATAGAGCTGGCGGCCGGTCATGGTCATGTCGCCGGCGACCAGGGCCTTGTCTCCAGCCGCTTCTTTCGAAATGGCCACCAACCCCTCATTGATGGCTTTTAAATCATCGTCTAATCCGTATTCCGCCAGTTTCAGGCGGTTTCCCGTAAAGGTCGGCGCATAGACGATCTGCGTGCCGGCATCGATGAATTTCCGCTGCAAGTCGATCATGACTTGACGATTTTCCAAAATCCATTGTTCCGGGCAGACGCCGATAGGCATGCCGGCCTGCTGTAAATTGGTTCCCGTGGCGCCGTCGAGGAGGACGACGCCGCTGTCTAAGAGCCGCTGAAATGCTTCGTTGGTCAATCTACCTTCCCCCTAAAAATTCATATATGAAATGTACAAGCGTTGAAAAGCTTCTTCGTTGCCAAGGACAATTTCTTCAGCCCCGGCGGCAGCCGTCCGCAGGTTCTCCTCCGAAAGGGATCCTGACAGGAAGGCCGCTGCCCCTTGGAGGGCCGTATTGCCGACAGCTGTCGCCTTAGCCGCTAAATCAGGCGGCAAGAGGCCGATGACGGCGGCTTTCTCCGGGTCGAGGCGATAACCGAACCCCCCGGCCAGGCAAACCCGATCGATGCGTCGGCGATCGATGCCGCTCCGTTCGATGAGGGTTTCAATACCGGCCCGAATGGCACTCTTAGCCATTTGGATTTCCCGAATATCCTTCTGGCTGAGGACGATGCGTTCATAATCGAGGGTCGACCCCAGGGTAAAGCCCATGGTGAAATAAGGTTCCTCTAATTTTCCCGTCTCATCGACGAGTCCTTCTGAAACGAGGCCGGCCATGGCTTCGATGATGCCGGTCCCGCAGATACCGACGGGAACGGCGCCGTCAATGGTGCGGACAACGGCTTTACCGCCTTCGATTCGGACGCCGCAGATGGCGCCGGAGACGCTGGCCGTCCCCCACTTTAGTTTGCCCCCTTCGAGGGCCGGTCCTGCCGGCGCCGAGGCGATGAAGCGCTGATTCCGATTGCCCAGGACCAATTCCCCATTGGTACCTAAATCGATGAATAAGGTAACTTCGTCGGAATCCATGAGGCCGCAGGCGGCAATGCCGGCCGTAATGTCGCCGCCGACGTAGGTACTCATACCGGGAATCAAGGTAACCTGACAGTCCGTCAGGAAGCCGCCCTTTCCAAAGACCTCGCTGAACGAATAGGTCTCGCCGCCTAAGGAGACCGGCGTAAAGGGCCAATTTCCAAGGCCTTCACAGGACCAGCCCATGAGCAGGTGAATCATGGTCGTATTGGCCGCGATGGCAACCTTATGGCACGAGGCTTTGGCTTCGGGATGATCGTCAAAGAGTTTTTCCATCAGTCCCAGAATATCCCGGCGAACGGCTTTCTGCAAGGCCTTGCCCTTGCCCTTATTGGCCGCATCGATACGGCTGATGACGTCGGCCCCAAAGGAGCGCTGATGGCTTCCGGTCGTCGCCGCAGCCACGATGCGGCCGTCCCTTTGATCGACGAGGGCCGCAGCAATGGTCGTCGTCCCGATATCGACGGCAATGCCGCAGCCATGGTTCGCCAAAAGGTCATCGCCGGAGGTCTCATCTTCATGAAGGGCCAGTGCCGAAAATCCCTGCTGTTCGCGAAGAGGTACGGCGATCTCCGTGTCTTCCGTCGTTTCGGCCTGACAGGCCAGCCGCCAACCTTCACGCAATTGGCTGTCGGAGAAGACGTTGCGGTCGGCCGGCGTCACGGCAAGCGTTCCCGACACGACGCGGACGCGGCACTTTCCGCAGCGGCCCTTGCCGCCGCAGGGCATGGGAAGGCTCGTTCCCTGTCCTTGGATGGCCTCATCGACCTTAACCCCGGCCGGAACGGTCACGACGGCTTCGCCGCCCTTATCCTGCCGGCGGTCACAGTCGGTCTTAGGGCAGGCCGCACAGTCATGGGCCGCGCGAAATACGTTGGCATCGGGCCCGACGTCAAAGACCAGGCTCATCGATTTGGCCGGCGACAGGACGGAGTCTCGATTCACGGTGACGCCGACGGACTGACGGGCCTTCGTTTCTCGCACAGCGTCGGCCTGGGCCGTTATGGGAATGTCACTGCCCGGTTCGTGACGGCCCGTAATGCCGCAGCCCTTTTGCCGGCAGATGAGTTGAAGCTTCTGAAGGACGTCTGCTTCAAGGGCCATGAGGCAAGTATCGGCCAAGGCATTGAACAAGAGAGAATCCATGACGTCGCCGTCTTTTTCATATCGGTCAAGCTGGCGGCTGACGGCCTCGCCTAACGTCAGGATCGCATAGACCTTGTCGTCGGTAAACGCCAAAACGGCCTTAGCCTGCATCAACGGGCGCAGGACCGGTACCAATTCCTGACAGCGAGCAAGGCTCTTGTCCCGGCCAAGACCGGCCTTCTGATAGCCGGCAAAGTGCAGCGCCTGATCGACGTCGGGAACAATCCGTTGTCCCCTTAAAATACGAATATCAGCCATGACCTTTTCCCCCTTACATAATTATTTAAGCTATATTATAACGAAAATCGAAGGAGACTGCCACCGATAATTGCAAATTTATGGGATTTTGCCGCTGACAGGCTAAAAATCGTCCCACTTCCACGAGTTTAGGCACGGCTTCCTCGTCAGTTCCCCTCATAGACCGGCGTACCGTCGGCGACCATGCCATCTCCCTTCTTGACGGCCCTTTCCGATTGGCGTATAATAACTTGGTAAGACTTTACGCGCTGATTACATGGGCCTATAGCTCAGCGGTAGAGCCACCGGCTCATAACCGGTTGGTCCTTGGTTCGATCCCAAGTGGGCCCACCAATTACAACGCTTTCTTCAGCAAAGGAGAACCCGTTACAGCACGACACAAAAATACGACGACCTTATCCCAGAGATAACAGGTCGTCGTATTTTTTTGCTTTTTATGCCGTTAAAAAGGGCCTGGCCGCGGCACCTGAGGCGGGATTCCAAGAGGCTGCCGTCAGGTATCCTTGAGACTTCCCGCTTCTTATAAATCAATAATATGTGTAGTTCCTGTTGTCCGACGACGCGGTCCATAACCGATTCTGACGCATCCCTATGCCGCAGGCGTCCATAATTTCAAAGATGCCTTAAAGGACGCGCGGAAACGACTTTACCGGGTGACTGTCACCGCCAGGTTTTAGCAGCATCCCTCACCCTTTTCGTCTCCCTTCCTTGCAGCGCATCGAGCATCCGGAACAGTTGCCGCCGCATGAATTTCCGCCGCCTTTTAGAACGCTGCGGACGGCAAGGACGAATAACACGCCGATGACGGCCAATAACAGAAAACTCGCCGCATTCATGCGTATCTCACCTCACTTTCGCTAGACGAACCCCATGAGGAGTCCGATTTCACGGACAATAAAAGCGACAACCCAGGCAATGGCACACTGTACCACGACGGTAACGGCGGCTGCCCGGGCCGACCCCATCTCCCGACGCACCGTTGCCACCGCTGCCACGCAGGGCGTATAAAGCAGGGTAAACACCAGGAATATAAGGGCCGTAAAGGGCGTAAACAACGTCGACAGGGCCGATACATCATCACCTAATAATACGGACAGCGTCGAAACGACACTCTCTTTGGCCGTAAAGCCCGTTATCAGGGCCGTCGCCACCCGCCAATCGCCAAAGCCCAGGGGCTTGAAAATCGGTGCCGTCAGGCTGCCGATCATGGCCAGCAGACTCGTATCCGGCGAGGCCGCCACGTTAAGCTGCGTATCGAAGGTCTGCAGGGCCCAGATGATGATCGTCGCCGCAAAAATAATGGTAAAGGCCTTCTGAATGAAGCCCTTGGCTTTCTCCCAAATGAGGCGGACGACACTCTTGGCCGACGGCAGCCGATAGTTCGGCAGTTCCATGACGAAGGGCACGGGTTCGCCTCTATACACCCGCCCTTTCAGCAGCAGCGCATAGAGGATACCGCAGAAAATTCCGAAGAAATATAAGCCGATCATGACCACAGCCTGCCACTGTTTCGGGAAAAAGGCACTGACCATGAGCCCGTAAATCGGCAGTTTGGCACTGCAGCTCATAAAGGGCGTGAGGAGGATGGTCATTTTGCGATCCCGTTCACTGGACAGGGTCCTCGTGGCCATAATGGCCGGGACAGAACAGCCAAAGCCGATCAGCATGGGCACAAAACTCCGACCGGACAAGCCGACGCGCCGCAGCAGTCTATCCATGACAAAGGCGACGCGGGCCATATAGCCGCTGTCCTCGAGGATAGAGAGGAAGAAAAACAAGGTGACGATGGTGGGAAGAAAACTCAAGACGCTGCCGACGCCATTACAGATCCCATCGATGACCAGGGCATGGACCAGGGGATTGATGGCGGCGGCCGTCAGTCCCGCGTCGATCAAGCCCGTCACGGCATCTACGCCCATGGCCATGAGCTCCGACAGGCCGGCTCCGATAAAGTTGAAAGTCATGACAAAAATGAAGGCCATAATTCCCAGAAAAGCCGGAATGGCCGTATATTTTCCGGTCAATATCCGATCCAGGGCGACGCTGCGTCGGTGCTCCCGGCTTTCATGAGGCTTTACGACGGTCTTCGCGCAGACATTTTCAATGAAAGTAAAGCGCATATTGGCAAGGGCCGCTTCCCGATCAAGGGCGCTGTCCTTTTCCATGACGCGTACGATTTGTTCCAACGCCGTTTGGGCTTCCGGCGGCAAGGCCAGCGCTTTCCCGATCAAAGGGTCATTCTCAATCACCTTGGTCGCCGAAAAACGGACCGGAAGATCGGCTGCTTTCGCATAGGGCTCGATGAGATGAACCGTGCTGTGAATGGCTCGATGCACGGCGCCGACCTGATCTCCCGGCATGTCGCTTTCGGCACAGAAATCAATCCGGGCCGGGATTTCCCGATGCCTTGCCACATGAATGGCATGGTCAACGAGCTCGTCAATCCCTTCATTTTTTACAGCCGAAATAGGCACTACCGGAATGCCCAGGGTTTGCTCTAATTCGTTGATGCGGACAGAACCGCCATTGGCCCGTACCTCATCCATCATATTCAGCGCCAGGACCATGGGGATTCCCAACTCCATGAGCTGCATGGTCAGGTACAAATTGCGCTCAATATTGGAGGCGTCGACAATATTGATGATCCCGGACGGCCTGGTTTTCATCAGGAAATCCCGGGTTACAATTTCCTCACTGGAATAGGGCGACAGGGAATAAATCCCCGGCAAATCGGTAACCGTAGCTTCCGGATAATGGCGAATGGTCCCGTCTTTTCGATCGACGGTGACACCGGGAAAATTCCCGACATGCTGCTTGGCTCCGGTCAATTGATTAAACAAGGTCGTCTTGCCGCAATTCTGGTTCCCGGCTAAGGCAAAGGTCAAGGGCTGCCCTTTGGCAATGGCGTCCGCCTTGTCATGGACATGGTAGTCCCCGTCCGTTCCCAATTCCCCCACGCCGGGATGGGCAATGGGTCGGTAGGATTCCGATTGGCTCTTGGGCTGCGCCTTTTGATGAATATCCTCTACCTCTATCTTTTTCGCTTCATCGAGGCGCAGGGTCAATTCATAGCCGCGCAGTTCAATTTGGATCGGATCTCCCAGGGGCGCGATTTTACGGAGCGTAACCTCGGTCTTCGGCGTCAGCCCCATATCCAATAAATGATGCCGAAGGGCACCGCTGCCGCCAATGGCACGGATATAGGCACTCTGTTTCGGCCTTAATTGATCCATGGTTATCATGTCGTTCATCGTATGTCTACTCTTTTGCAATGTGTTCCCGGCCTTTCTCAATCACAGGGCATATCTGCCTGTCAGCCAACGGATTGCAGATTTGTCGGCCGATACTGTGTGTTTTATCAAAGGGCTTGCTTTCCGTATCTTGTCTGCAACCCCTTCCCTTCAAGGATTGCAGGCAAGATACCTGCATCCTATATGGATAGGACTCAATGGCTTTATACATCTATTCAGGCAGCCATCAAATAATCGTTTAATCGTTATATCTGTAGTATGATGCTATATGAGAATAAAGTCAATCCATTCCCTTACAGTCTGCCAAAAGGGCGGAAACCATGTCCAAACGAGCAGCAGAGGGCACCTTGAGAGATTCCGCATGACACCATCACCGAGAAACAGCCAGCCGCATCGGGGCGGCACCTGCGTTTGATATGAGGAAAACCATGGACCCCCTGACAAGAAAAGCAGTCCCGAACAAGGGGGACTGCTTTTCTGCTATCGCCTGATCAACATCCTATAATGTACACTCGGACTGCTTCACCAAGGCGTCGGCGCATATTTTTTTACTTTGCAGCCGTTATCACAAGGCCAAGACATTTTTTCTCAACGAGGCTCTTAATCGGTAGCCGTCAGGCGATGGTGCTTCTCCCGGGCTTCATATAAATCAATAATACGCTGAGCCCGCAGGCGAACGAAGTTCGTCAGCCGTGCCAAGGTCTTTTCCGGCAAGGGACAGGTCGGATGATTTTCAAAGGAAAAGACCGTCAGCCTCTTAAGAGCCTCTATATGGCGGGGCTCCACAAAGAATTGGGCCAGGATATCGAAGGGCATCGACGCGCCTTGCCTGCCGGACGTCCGCAGGTATTCATCGATATGTTCCAATTCATAGGAATTGGCATCATAGAGCAAAGAACAACCATTATCAAACAACGGTGCCGGCTGTAATAATCGGCCCGTCCGGGTATCGTAAAGATAGCCGAAATTTCCATAGTGGCGGTCCTTATTGCAGATTAGGCTGTCAAATATCATCATATCAGCATATTCGCACCGTCCGTAGAGCTCAGCCATGACGTGCTGCATCTCTAAACTATAGGTCTGAAAAGCATTCCTATCAAGACCTTTATAGGAAAAATACGTATAGGCATCGACATAGCCCACATCGGTACTGGTGAACAGTTTTCCCAGGCATACCGTTTCCCTCGTCCCGTCGGAATGAGTATAGGTTTCCAGCTCATAAAGAGCGTGAGAAAATGCCATGACGGCAGCGACCTTAGCGGCGTACCATTCCAGCACGGCCTGATTCAAGCCTTCAGGAGACGGCATAAAATCGACTCCCTTTCTTAAATAGATATCGCCGCCTTTTCGAATCCAGCATTTTCTCAGCATCCCGCAAGTCGTGATTTCCGGCGTCGCAATCATGCCGGACACAGAGCCTCCCGCCCCGGTAAAAGCAATCTGTGTCAGCCTGTCATCGAAGGGATTATCGTATAAATTACAGTCCGCCCAGGAAGTCGAATCATCCGCAGCGGTAATCCAATAGACATCATTGAGGGACAAGGCTCGCGTCACATCAACATAACCGAGGAACCGGCCGCCGTCAAGGGAAGCGCGGATAGACTCGGAAAAACGACGATTCCGGGGAACTTTACGGCACTGTATCCAGTGGAAAAGCCTTTCTCCCGTAAGAGGGCCGCCTATTTTAAGAGCCATGGGCAAGAGGGCCTCCTGTTCTGAATAGAACTTATTGATTTCAATCCGATACTTTGTATACGAGGCGTGAGCGATCATGGCTTTCTCTAGATACAGGGAAAAATCAAGCAATGCCGTATCGTGAGATCGCAGGGTATAGCTCTTACTTCTCTCTTCTTTCATCACACTCCCCTCCTTAAGTGCTCATCGACAGCCGTTGACTAGTAAGAGCGGCCGTACATCGAAAAAAATTCAGCCAAGCGTTCTTCCAAGCACTCCATTAAAAGCTCCCTCAAGGGCTGGATCTCGTCGTCCAGCTCATAGGCTTCGAGGGCCTGAAAATACTCCGCCTGCTGTGCTTTTTGTATCGAAAGAGGCGGATAGCCGGCCGCTACTAAGGGGTAATTCATCATCAGGCGGGCTGTCGGTCCGTTTCCCGACAAAAAAGGTTGGATCTTACTGAATTCACCGTGGATCCGGGCGGCCCGCTCAAGGGGACTAGAAAAGTTGTCGGCGGCAATATAATCCGCCAATGTTTTCATTCTCTCACCCACACTCTCGGCCGTCGCCAAAACAGCCTGTGATCCGCGGATATAGACGGGGTACTCCCTATAACGACCGTCCATCGTATCTAAAGGCGCTGCCAATCTACGGATGTCTCCTATCAGCGCTTCTGTCAAGGGAAGGCCCGCCGCTGCCGCCTCTCTCAGCGCTGTCCAGGCCCGGTCGTAACCGCGTACGGCCTCGTAGTCAGCGACTTTGGTCCCGGCCGGAATGATGCCGTCGAAGAGGATCATCTTGACGTCGAGGACGGTCAGAAGGCTCCCTTCAATCCCCGTCGAATCATGGGTAAAGCGGAGGCGAAATTCTTCCTGCCAGTCCCATTTTTCAAAATCACTGAGGGTCCTTAAGCGACGACGAAAACGCTCTATCTTGTCTTGCAATCGATCCATGGCTGACCTCCCATAAAGCTCCGTAATTCGACCGCCTGCCGAAACGATGCTTATCGCCTTCCAATTCGGCTGTACCGGCCCCGGACCGTCGGCAAAGGCCATCACAACCGTCCGCGGACAGACGCCAAAGGCGTCTCCCGTCCCTATGCCGGATTGGGCAGTGTCTCTCTCCAAAGGGCCTTACTCCTTTTGCGTCTTCATAATATATATACCATTATATCATAAAAAGAACGGCCCTTCCCCATGAAGGCCAAAGGCAAAAAAAACTCCTCCGACAGGCCGCACGACGGCGACACTTGTCAGAGGAGTTCGTTTTTTGTTAAATCGTCTGTTTGCACGTTTCCGGTGTAAAGACCAGACGCGGTTAGTAAAGGCGCATTTGTCCTTCATGGCGTCAAAGAAATCGCCTTCTTTAAAGAATTCAGCCTTGCCGGTCAAAAGGCATCCCATGCCCATCTTGCCCTGCACTTCGTGGCTCCCGAGGGAGACTTCGATGTACGGATTGTCATGGACGTTCTTTTGGGAATCCTCCTTTACGGATTACCGACCTTGGCCAGCATATCCTGAACGGCCTGATATTCACTGTCAGCGGCAAAATCGTGTTGACTCTTCCCCTTTACGTCATAGCGCAGCCAAACCTTGCCGTCGGCCATGACCTTACAGTCTTTCACGGAAAAGACGACGGGCTGGTCGTCAGAAAAACCGGGCCGGGCCATGAACAAGGTCTGCGTGTCGGCACTGCCGTCGGCTGCCGGGGCGATGACGACGCTCACTTCGTCGCATAAGCCCTGTTGGAGGAAGCTCCAGTTGATGGCTCCGCCTCCGCCGAGCATGACCGAATCGAGGTGAAGGACGTCTTTCAATTTGCGGCAGGTCAGCTCCAAGTCGATATTGTCTTTCCCGCAGATCAAATAGCTGACGCCCTTGTCGCGCAGGTAGGCTTTATAGGCATTCGTCGCCTGTTCCGACAGGACTTCGACGACCTGGGCTTTTTCATGGCCGTAGAAATCGGTGAGCTGTCCCTCTTCCCAGGCCACGCGGCCCTTGGAGTCGGTGACGATGAGGTAGAAGCCCGTCTTGCCGTCGTCGGCTAAAAAGTCTCCGTCGGGAACGGGAGCGGCGCTCTCATCGACGTCAGGTGTCTTATAAAAGGTGAAATTGTCTTCCACCGTCGTCCGGCCGTTTAAGAGTGCCTGGGGCTTAAAGTACGCCTTGGGGCCGGAAAACAAGGTGTAAAACGAATCTTCTTCAGCGTTTGTTTCTTCGATCCAAAGGTACTTCCCCATGATCTTGCCGTCAAGAGACGTCTCCATATGGCAGAAGATGTAGGGGCGATTGGCTTTATCCATGAAACTGCCTCCTTCGAAAGAAACGAGATCCTATATAATAGAAATATAAATGGCTTAGAGGAAATCCTTGATTTTTTCCCGCTTGCCCCAGTTGCGAAGCTTGCTCAACGCCTTGCCTTCAATCTGGCGGATACGTTCACGGGTGACGTTAAAGTGCTGCCCTACTTCTTCTAGGGTCCGCGGCCGGCCGTCTTTGAGGCCAAAGCGAAGGTAGAGGACCTTTCGTTCGCGGTCCGTGAGACACGAGAAGACGTCTTCGATCTGTTCTTTCAAGAGGATGAAGGACGCTGCGTCATCGGGGGCAACGGCTTCCGAGTCTTCGATGAAGTCGCCTAAGTGGGAGTCTTCTTCTTCGCCGATTGGCGTTTCGAGGGAGACCGGTTCCTGGGCGATCTTCATGATTTCCCGAACGCGTTCGACGGGGATATCCATCTTTTCAGCGATTTCTTCCGGAAGGGGTTCGCGGCCCTTGTCCTGGAGGAGCTGACGGGAAATGCGGATCAGTTTATTGATCGTTTCGACCATGTGGACCGGGATTCGAATGGTCCGGGCCTGGTCGGCAATGGCGCGGGTAATGGCCTGGCGGATCCACCAAGTAGCATAGGTACTGAATTTATAGCCCTTGCTGTAGTCGAATTTATCGACGGCTTTCAAGAGGCCCAGATTGCCTTCCTGAATGAGGTCGAGGAACAGCATGCCGCGGCCGACGTAGCGCTTGGCGATACTGACGACGAGACGCAGGTTGGCGTCGGTCAGTTTTTTCTTGGCAATGGTGCCGGCTTTGATATCTTCTTCCGTCGCATCGGGAGCGTTCCCTTGCTCAATGGCCTTAGCCAGGGTAATTTCTTCCGTTGCCGACAAGAGGGGCACGCGGCCGATTTCTTTTAAATACATGCGGACCGGGTCGTCGATGTTGATGCCTTCGGGCACGCTGAGGTCGACGGTATGCATATCCGGTACTTTTTCCGTATCTTCATCATCTATGTCATCACGATCGCGCATGGAGTCATCTTCTCCGATGATGTCGATGCCCTTATCGGCAAAGAGTTCATACATCTTGTCGATTTGGTCCGGCGTCAAGTCGTCTTCTTCCATGAGGTTCATGATTTCCGTATAGGTCAGGCTGCCCTTCTTCTGCCCCGTTTGCAGGAGTTGCTGTATGTGCTGCAGGGCCAGTTCCCGACGTTCTTTTTCCGTCAGGGCCGGTTTCGCCGACGCGTCTTTCTTCTTCGTCGTCTTGCGGCGTACGGTCTTCTTTGTCGTTTTATTCGTTTCGTTCATATCGTCTGTCTTTTTATTCACCATGGTGTACAGGCTCCTTTCTGCTCCTTAAGACCATTGCTTCATTTCATCGTTAATTTGTTTGCAGATGGCAAGCTCAGCTGCCAATCTTGCATCGCCCGTGCGGCTGTAGCCGGCAGCCAGGCGGCTGTGTTCAAGGTACTGTTTTTGCAGGTCCGCCAGGCGAAACCGTTTGACATAATCCATCAACACGTTTTCGTCCAACGGGACATCTTGCAGAACCATAATTCTTGCAACTTCTTCGGCCTCCTCAGGAGTTAATTTTTGCTGGATGTCATGTAGTGTGTACATCCCTTGGTGTGCATATGTATCTAATATAATTTGATAAATACGGCGGCGCCGTTCATCGGCAAAGAACACCGGGTCTACTTTCGCGCGGATGCGCTCACAAGCCGCCGGCTTTTCCAAGAGAAAGCGCAGGATGTTTTCTTCGGCGACTGCCATGGTTCCCGTGCCGCGGGCGGCAGCATTGTGCTGCGATACAGACGGCGAGATGACGACCTGCTGTTGTCCGGCCTCCGGATGGGCTGCGACGTATTTATTAAATTCACTGCGAACGGCGTCTTCGCCGATTTGCAGCTGACCGGCCATTTTTTTCAAAAAAGCCTCTAAGAGGACCCGATTGTCGACGGCGGCCACGACGGGGAGGACCATGGCCGTAATGGCCGACTTTCCTTCCAAGGTCGCCGCATCGTAAAGGGTCAGGGCCCGTCTCAGCATGTAGTCGAGAACGTTGGGCGCATCGCCTACGGCTTCCCGGAATTTATCCGGCCCGGCAGCATTGATGTATTCATCAGGGTCCTTCCCTTGAGGCAGGGACAGGATGCGAATGTGCATGCCGAGGCCTCTGACGATGGTCATGGCCCGCTGGGTGGCCTGGCGGCCGGCGCCGTCCATATCGTAGGCCAGGACGAGTTCTTTAGCCTGACGCTGGAGGAGCCGCGCCTGTTCATCTGTAAAGGACGTCCCCAAGGACGCTACGACGTTGTGAATGCCTCGGTTATGGGCCGAGATGACATCCATATAGCCTTCTACCAAAATGGCCCGCCCTTCTTCGAAAATCGCCTTATGGGCCATATCCATGGCAAACAAGAGGCGCCGTTTATTGAAGATCGGCGTTTCCGGGGAATTGAGGTATTTCGGCTTGCTGTCGTCGAGGACTCGCCCGCCGAAACCGACGATGCGGCTGCGGCCGTCGCGGATGGGAAACATGACCCGGCCGCGAAAAGCGTCGTAAAAGTGGCCGTTTTTTTCTTTTGCCAGACCCAGTGCAACCAGTTCTTTGCCGGTGACGCCCTTTTTCATAAAGGCGCCGGTCAGCTTATCCCAGCTGTCCGGTGCAAAGCCCAGCTTAAAGGCGTCAATCGTATCGCCCGATACGTGACGCTTGTGAAAATAGGCCAGCCCCGGTTCCCCGTAATGGGTCTTTACCAGGCAGTTATGGAAGAAATTCCCTGCCATTTCATTGATTTCATAGAGTCGGTCCCGCAGTTTATCGCGGGCTACTTCTTCAGCCGACCGTTCGATGACGGGCAGGGCAATATGGGCCCGTTCGGCCAATCGCTCGACGGCGTCTGCAAAGGAAAGGTTTTCTTTTTTCATAATGAACTGAAAAACGTCGCCATGGGCATGGCAGCCGAAGCAGTAGAAAAATCCCTTATCGGCCGTGACGCTGAAGGACGCCGTCTTTTCATTATGGAAAGGACAGCAGGCCCAAAAATTGCGGCCCCGTCTGTTCAGCGAGACGTAATCCGAGATGACGCTGACGATGTCATTGGCCTGGCGAACCTGTTCAATAAATTCGCTGGAAAACCGTTTCACTCCTTATCACCTGCTTTGTTTCAATTAAGCTGATGTATTTATATATTCTCTGTCGACCTGTCCAATTCCTTCTTTTTGAAAGGCCCTTTTCGCAGAAATGCCGAAAACGGATACATAGCCTTTCTATGTTATACTATTTCGACGCATAGCGTCAAGTTTCCTGTTTATGAAGATGAAATTTTCTCCATTTTCTCAAAATCAGCGTATTTCCTTGCTTGCGGGCTAAAATATAGCCCACCTCTTTTCCTGAAATGTGTGGATTTATTTATTTCTATTGGGTATAATAAGAATAGACAACGCCAAGATAGAGGAATATGCCAATGATTCATTTTACAGTCGGTCCGCTCCACCGGCCTACGACCGTAGCCGGCGCGATGAAACACTTCGGCGTCTCATCCACACTAAGACGCCGCATCAAGCACAGCGGCAGCTGTACCATCAACGGCCAGCCTGCCTCGACGCGCGATTTCGTCCGGGAAGGGGATGTCGTGTCCATCGTCATTCCCGTCAAAAACGAATTTGCACCCGAGGATATCCCCATCGGCATCGTCTACGAAGACGACTACCTCATGGTCATCGATAAGCCGGCAGGCATCTTAATGCATCCGACGTCGGCCGTTCGAGACGGGACGTTGGCCAACGCCGTGGCCTATCACTACGCCGCGACGGGTCAACACTGCTCATATCACCCCATGCATCGCCTCGATAAAAATACGTCGGGCCTGTGCATGGTCGCCAAAGAACCGCAGATTCAGTACGCCTTCGACAAAAAAGATCTCAGCTATAAACGGCTGTATCTGGCCATTTGTCAGGGACGATACCCTGCGCGGGTCACAACTGTACACGCCCCCATCGGAAGATGTCCCGACAGCATCATTACCCGCTGTGTCAGGCTCGACGGCAAGCCGGCTCATTCCGATTTCACCTGCCTGGCGAGGTCCTCTGAATACAGCCTGCTCCAAGTGGTGCTTCATACCGGACGGACTCATCAGATTCGGGTCCACAGCAGTTACCTCGGCTATCCCCTCTTAGGGGACGACCTCTACGGCGGTTCCCGCCGACTCATGCAGCGTCAGGCCCTCCACGCCTACTGCCTGCAGTTTACCCACCCCATGACACATCGCTTCATTACCGTTAATTCCCGGCTGCCTGAAGATATGGACGCCCTCGTCCGTCAGGCCGGCTGGAATTATATACATTAACACTATTCTATACGTAACTTGTAGGAGGAATGTAAACATGCCATTAATTGGAACTACAGAAATGTTTAAAAAAGCCTATGAAGGCCACTATGCCATCGGTGCATTCAACATCAACAACATGGAAATCGTCCAGGCTGTCACAGAAGCTGCTGCTGAATTGAAATCCCCGATCATCCTTCAGGCTTCGGCCGGTGCCCGCAAATATGCGAAACCGTCGTACTTGAAACATCTCGTAGCCGCAGCCCTGGAAGATTACGATCTCCCCATCGCCCTTCACCTCGACCACGGTGCTGACTTTGAAACCTGCAAAGACTGCATCGACAGCGGATTCACGTCTGTCATGATCGACGGCTCCAAACATTCTTTCGAAGACAATATTGCTTTGACGAAAAAAGTCGTTGAATATGCTCATTCCAAGGGCGTCGTCGTCGAAGGCGAACTCGGTCAGCTGGCCGGCATCGAAGACGATGTCAACGTCTCGGCTGAAGAAGCTCACTACACTCGTCCGGAAGAAGTCGAAGAATTCGTATCCCGCACGGGCGTCGATTCCTTGGCTATCGCTATCGGCACCAGCCACGGCGCTTTCAAATTCACTCCGGAACAGTGCACGCGCAACGCCGACGGCGTTCTCGTACCGCCGACGCTCCGCTTCGACATCCTCGAAGACATTTCCAAACGCCTGCCGGGCTTCCCGATCGTACTCCACGGTGCTTCCTCTGTCGTACCGGAATACGTCAAGATCATCAATTCCAACGGCGGCGACCTCGCTGATGCTGTCGGTATCCCCGAAGATCAGCTCCGCAAAGCAGCCTCTCTCTCGGTCTGCAAGATCAACATCGACTCTGACCTCCGTCTCGGCCTGACTGCCGGCATCCGCCAGCACATGGCTCAGCATCCGGATCACTTCGACCCGCGCCAGTACCTGACCGACGGCCGTCAGTTCGTTCACGACATCGTAGCTCACAAAATTAAATCCGTCCTCGGTTCGGAAGGTAAAGCCTAATCGCATGTCCTGCAAAAAAACTATTGATTTTTTCTGTGGCATATGGTAAAATTTTTTCTAGTGTTCTTGTAAATTAGGGAGGTGAATCCATTGCCGCAGATTAAATCCAACATGAAAACGATGGAAAAAGACGCAGCTCGTCATGCAGCTAACTCTCGAGTAAAATCTTCCGTTCATACCGCTATCCGCCGTACGAACGAAGCCATCCTCGGCGGTGACGCTGATGCCGTTAAACAGGCATTTGATAAAGCTAGCAGCGTAATCGACAGCGCCGCACGTAAAGGCGTTCTCCATAAAAATACGGCAGCTCGTAAAAAATCCCGTTTGGCTTCCAAAGTCAATGCGATGGGCAAATAAGTTGAACTGTAGAAAAAGCGTTGTCCTCTGAGACAACGCTTTTTTCGTATAAGGAGGTTTCTATGTTCCCCCATCGCAGCCAATGGCGTCATTTTCTGACCCTGTTTTTTCCCCTGCTCTTGACCCAGATGGCCCAAGTCGGCACGTCGGTCTTCAGCTCGATTTTCAGCGGCCGTGCCGGTACGGTCGATCTGGCCGGTGTCGCCGTTGCCGTCAACATCTGGATTCCCGTCTTTGCCGGCCTGTGCGGCATCTTCTTCGGCATCTCGCCGATCATCGCCCAGCTCCGCGGCGCCAAAAAGACGGAAGAGATTCCCATATATATCATGCAGAGCCTCTATCTGAGCCTGGCCTTTACGGTCGTGATTTTCCTCTTAGGCTATGTGCTGCTGCCGCCCTTTCTCGACTTCATGGGCCTTGAGCCAAAGGTTCATTATATTGCCTGGGAATATCTCAAGGCCCTGGCTTTGGGACTGGTTCCCATTTGTCTTCAGGCGACGATTCGCTACGTCGTCGACGCCCACGGCAAGACCCAGATATCGATGGCCATCCTCATGACCAACTTGGTTCTCACCATTATCCTCTTTCGCCTGCTCATCTTCGGCGCCGGCCCCATTCCGGCCATGGGCGGCATCGGCACGGGCTATGCCATTACCATCGCCGGCTGGGTGTCCTTTTTACTCTTCGTCGCCGTCCTGACCTTTATGGAACCCTTTCGCTCGTACGATTTATGGCGCCGCCTGCGTCCTTTCAGCTGGCATCACGCCTATCACCAGTTGGAACTGGGCATTCCCATCTTCATCGCCGTCTTCTGTGAGACCAGCCTCTTTTCCATCGTCAGCCTTTTGATGGCAGAATTCGGGACCTTATATCTCGCCGCCAACCAGGGCGCCATCAGCTTCACGACCTTGACCTATACCATTCCCTGGAGCATCAGCCTGGCGGCAACCATCGTCATCGGCTACGAAGTAGGCGCCAAAAACTATCAGGGTGCCCGGCAATACGCCGTTCTCTGTCAAATCACGGCCCTCATCATCGCCGTCGGCGTTACCTTATTCACCTACGTCTTCGTCGACGACATTGCCGCCATCTTTACGACGGATGCCGAAACCTTCCGGGCCCTCCGAACCTTCCTCTTGTGTGCCGTAGCCTTTGCCTTCTGCGATGCTATGGGTACGCCCGTCCAGGGGATCCTCCGCGGCTATAAAGACGTCCGCATCATTACCTACATCGCCTTTATCACCTACTGGTTCATCAGCATTCCCATGGGCTATGCCATGGCCCATCTCACGCCCTACGGCCCCTTCGGCTACTGGCTCAGCCTGATCATCAGCCTGGCCATCAACGCCGCGGCCCTCAACTGGCGGCTGTGGAAACAGACGGCCTGGCGTTTATCATAGTTATATAAAGGAGTTGATTCTATGCCAACGATTGAACAATTAACGGCCTACGCACAGGTATTACTGCAAAAAGGCCTCAATCTTCAAAAAGAACAGACCTTAGTCATCAATGCCCCCGTCGAAGGCCACGACTTCGTCACCTTACTGAGTAAAGAAGCCTACACCATGGGTGCCTCTGAAGTCGTCGTCAACTGGCGTTCCGACGACATGACCCGCCTGCGCTACGAACACGAAGACCTGTCGTCTTTTGAGTCCCTGCCCGACTGGCGCCGCGACTTCAGCCTTCATTACTATCATAAAAAAGCGGCCTTCCTGAGCCTCATTTCGGCCAATCCCAAACTCCTGAGCGGCATCGATACGAAGAAAATCTTTGCCCAGCAAAAGGCGCACAATAAGGCCTTAAAAGAATATATCGACGGCATGATGGCCTCGAAGACGACGTGGCTCGTCGCCGCCGTACCGAGCGCCGTCTGGGCCAAGCTCCTCTATCCTGATCTTGACGCCGACAAAGCCTATGACGCCCTTTGGAACCAGATTCTCCAATCGTCAAGAGCCGATGGAAAAGACCCCTTGGCCGACTGGGATGCCCATCTGGCCAACCTCAAGGCCCGCCGGACGTGGATGACGAATCAGCACTTCACGAGCCTTCACTACACCAACAGCCTGGGCACGGATCTTACCGTCGGCCTTCCCGATAACCATATCTGGCAGGGCGGCATGGAAGAAACGGCAAGCGGCATCTTATTCAATGCCAACGTGCCGACGGAAGAAATCTACTCGGCTCCCAAGGCCGATGCCGTAAACGGTACGGTATACAGTACGCGGCCCCTCGTATACAACGGCAACACCATCGATCAATTCCACCTGACCTTTAAAGACGGCAAGGTCGTCGACGCCGCCGCTAAAGTCGGTGAAGACGTCTTACAGAAGCTCGTCGCCGTCGATGAAGGCGCCGGCCGCCTGGGCGAAGTGGCCCTCATCCCCTACGCCTCTCCCATTTCCCTGTCGGGCATCTTATTCTACGAAACCTTATTTGATGAAAATGCCTCCTGCCATTTAGCCCTGGGCGCGTCGTACCCGACCTGCCTTGAAGGCGGCACAGAACTCGACAAAGAAGGCCTTTCTAAAGCCGGCCTCAACGATTCCATGATCCACGTCGACTTCATGGTCGGTTCCAAAGACCTTACCATTACGGGCCTAAAAAAAGACGGCACCGTCGTCCCTGTATTCACCAACGGAAACTGGGCCGAGTAAAGATTACTTATTGACAACGGCAAAAAGCCGTGCTATTATAAGTTGCAACAACGATATACCTTTCATCCAGAGCAGCTGAGGGACTGGCCCGATGACGCTGCGGCAACCCCCATTCGGGAAGGTGCCAAGTCCACCGGAACATTCCGACAGATGAAGTAACACCGTATTGACGGCCGTCATCTGCATGACGGCCTTTTTTATTGTCTTTATCCCTGTACGCCTGGCTCAAGGAGTGATACTGTGATTACCTTAAAGAACATTACCAAAACCTACGGCGGCGCTGCCCAAATCCAAGCCTTAAAGGGCATCAACCTGACCATCGAAGACGGCGAGATCTTCGGCATCATCGGCAAGAGCGGCGCCGGTAAATCGACCCTCGTCCGCTGCATCAATATGCTGGAAAAACCGACCAGCGGCGAAGTCATCATCGACGACAAAGACCTGTGCAAAATGAGCGAATCCCAGCTTCGGGCAGAACGCAAAAATATCGGCATGATTTTCCAGCACTTCAACCTCCTCTCCTCGCGGACGGTTGCCGAAAACATCGCCTTCCCCTTGGAACTGGTCGGCGCCTCGAAAGACGTCATCCATAAAAAAGTCGAATCCCTGTTGGAACTGGTCGGCCTCAGCGACCGCGCTGCCAACTATCCGTCTCAGCTCTCAGGCGGTCAAAAACAGCGCGTCGGCATTGCCCGTGCCCTGGCCAGCGACCCCAAGATTCTCCTTTGCGACGAAGCGACGTCGGCCCTCGACCCGCAGACGACGAAATCCATCTTGGAACTCCTCCAGGACATCAACCAGCGCCTGGGCATTACCATCGTCATCATCACCCATGAAATGGCCGTCGTCCAAAACATCTGCCATCGGGCAGCCGTCATCGAAGGCGGCGTCATCAAGGAACTGGGCCGCGTCGTCGACATCTTCACCAATCCCCAGTCCCAGACCATGAAGGACTTCGTCACGTCCGTCATCAACATGGAACTGCCGAAGGGGATCAAGAATCTCGGCGTCTCCGACCAACCGACGCCGGACCGGGATATGCTCGTCCGCCTGCGCTTTAAAGGTCAGGCTACCCATGAACCGGTCGTCTCGGAAATCGTCAGCACCTTCCACGTCAAGGTCAGCGTTCTCTACGGCAACATCGACTACATCCAGGATGAACCTTTCGGTTACTTGATCATCGTCATCATGGGCGATATGGAAACCCAGGCCAAGGCCTTCTCGTATATTAAAACATTACCGATAGGAAGTGAGGTATTAGGTTATGTCCCAAGAAATCATTAAGTTAATGCTCCAAGGCATTGAAGAAACGTTCTATATGGTCGCCGTAGCCACGGTCATCGCCGGCATCATCGGCATTCCCCTGGGCGTCACCTTAGTCACGACCAGCAAGGGCCACATCCTGCAAAACCTCTTCATCAACCGGATTTTGGGCACCATCGTCAACATCATCCGTTCCGTGCCCTTCATCATCCTCATGGTGGCCATCATCCCCTTGACCCGACTCATTGCCGGCACGTCCATCGGTACGGCAGCGGCCTGCGTCCCCTTGACCATCGTCGCCATTCCCTTCCTCAGCCGCCTCGTCGAAACGTCGATCCGCGATGTCGATTACGGCCTCGTCGAAGCTGCTGAATCCATGGGCGCTACGCCTTTCCAGATCATCCGCAAGGTCCTCCTGCCGGAAGCCCTGCCGACGATCATCAACAACGTTACGGTCCTCATCGTCAACCTCATCGGCGCATCGGCCATGGCCGGTGCCATCGGTGGCGGCGGCCTCGGGGACATCGCCATCCGCTACGGCTACCAGCGCTTCCGTCCCGACGTCATGTTAGCGACGATCATCATCCTCATCGTCGTCGTCAACCTCATCCAGTACGGCGGCGACCTGGCATCGCATAAGAAGAATAAAAAATAACAGATCTGCCAAAAAAGACATGAACAGCTATTTTCGGTTCATGTCTTTTTTTATATCCCTTGGTCACACGCTCCTTGCGCAGAACGTTACATTCAGCCGCAAATAAATGCTTCATAGCCGAAGTGAGGCATACCCTATCGATCAAGCTTCCATCGCTTAGGCAGCGCGTCATAAAAAGACGCACTCAGGACACGACAAAAAACGCCCTGCGAACGGGAATGTCCGCAAGACGTTGTTGTATAAGCTTTCTTATGCTTCTAATTGACCGACGATATCGCTGATATGGGCGATGCCCTGGTCTTTACAGTATTGGTCGAGGCCTTCGGCGACGGTTTCGACAGCTCGGGGGTCGACGAAGTTATGGGCGCCGACAGCGACCGTGCTGGCGCCGGCCAGCATGAATTCTACCGCATCCTGCCAAGTCACAATACCACCGAGGCCGAGGATGGGAATAGATACGGCCTTCGACGCCTGCCAAACCATGCGCAGGGCGATGGGCTTTATGGCAGGACCGGACAGGCCGCCGGTGATGTTGCCCAAGATGGGCCGACGCGTCGTGATGTCGATGGCCATGCCGGTCAGGGTGTTGATGAGAGAAATGGCATCGGCACCGGCTGCTTCGACAGCCTTGGCCATGGTCGTAATGTCCGTAACGTTGGGCGATAATTTGACGATGACCGGCTTTTTCGTGTTGTCCTTGACACTGCGCGTAACGGCGGCAGCCGCTTCGGGCTGGGTACCGAAGACGATGCCCCCTTCTTTGACGTTGGGGCAGGAAATATTGACTTCAAGGCCTGCGACGCCGTCGACGTCGAGGTCGGCTGCGATTTTTCCGTATTCTTCGACGCTGCCGGCGGAGACATTGACGATGAGCGGCGTTTGACAGGAAGCCGTTACCTTCGGCAGGATGTCCCGTTTAAAGGCGTCGACACCGGGGTTTTCCAAACCGATGCAGTTGAGCATGCCTGCCGGCGTTTCGGCGACGCGGACACCGGGATTGCCCGGCCGCGGCAAGGGCGTAATCCCTTTGGAAATGATGGCCCCGACGGCGTCGAGGTCGAGAAAGTCACTGTATTCGATGCCGAATCCGAAGGTTCCCGATGCCCCCATGACGGGCGTTTTCATCGAGATACCGGCAAATTCGACGGCAATCCGTTCACTGATCATCAGAAGACCTCCTTTGCCGAAAATACGGGTCCGTCGCTGCAGACTTTATAGCGCTTGCCGTCCAGCTTGCTTTCAAAGGTACAGCCCAGACAGACGCCGAAGCCGCAGGCCATCCGTTTTTCCATGGAGACTTCGCAGTCGATGCCGGCCTTGGCCGATCCTTCGGCAATGGTCTTCATCATCATCGTCGGACCGCAGACCGATACGCGATCGATAGGATGCTCGGAAAAGATGGTCGGCAGGGCATCGACGGCAAAGCCTTTGATTCCCTTAGAGCCGTCATCAGTAGTGACATAAATCTGTTCGGCATAGGGTTCAAAGAACTCCGTCCAAAACGTTTCGGCTGCCGTCTTGCCGGCGACGAGCACGATGGGATGATCAAGCTGTTTCGCCAAGAAGATGAGCGGCGCCAGGCCCACGCCGCCGCCGGCCAGGAGGACCTTCCCCGGCGTCGTCGTAAAGATGCCGTCGCCCAAGGGCCCTTCGACGTTGATCATATCGCCGGGACGGAGGTCCTTCATTTCTTCCGTGCCGACGCCGACCAAGCGGTAAATAATGGTCACCGTTCCCGCATCGACATCGGCATCGACGATGCCGAAGGGACGGCGCAAAAAGGTCTGTCCCCCATCGCGATGGACGTTGACAAATTGACCGGCCTTGGCTTCCTTGGCCGTCTTCGGCGCTTGGAAGACCATTTTCCAAACTTCCGGAATGATGGCTGTATTTTCGACAATGGTCGCCATTTCCACAAATTTTTTCACCCTCTGATCATCCTTCCTCATTTCTATATAGCGATTCTATTATTCCACAAATTGCTCAAAAAGTCCACATCTGAGTTGACGCCTTTTAGATCTCTTCACCCTATCATTGACTCCGCGTAACGATTCTGCTACACTGATTGTATCAGGAACCATGTTCTGCTGTTGAACAGCAGACAAGCCTTCGCGGTTTGCCATCCTATGTACGTCACTTGTGGCGTATTGGATGGGCATGGCCCTTTTTTTATGATATCATGAAATAGCCTTACTTATGTTTCTAATCGAAGCGGCTAACATCGACTCATGCACGATCCCTGTTGTCCATTTTTGACGCCGGACTGTCCTTTGCCTTTAGATGATGTGACGGTTTTGCGCCTTATCAAGGCTGCCTTCGATTGCCGGATCTCAGCTCGGACTCTTTTGAAGGTATTATTGACGCCAGTTCGTAATTCGGCTATACTTATGGGACTAGGAACCATGTTCTGTCGTTTGTGAACGACAGACAGACCGTCACGGTTTGCCACTGATGTACACCATTTACGGTGTATTGGTGGACATGGCTCTTTTTTATGGACTCCTAACGGGAGATTCCCTTCATAATCCTTTCCTTGGCGAAAAAAGCAGTCTGCTGCTTCATGAACAGCAGGCTGCTTTTCCATGCGTAATACCAAAGATCAATACTGCCGCCGCTTGCCGATTTCTTTTCGCATCTTTTCCATATTGCCCCGGAAAAGGCTCTTTTCCTGCATGGCAATCCGCGTGTAGAGGACATCGCCAATGGCCATGTGGATCAAGCGCGAGGCCCCGGCTTCCGACGTGTACTGGACTTCGCGGCCCATGCCGCAGAGGCAGATATCGGCTTCTTCCGCCAGGAGCGACCGGCCGTGGCTGGTGATGACGATGATGCCGGCACCGGCCTTCTTGGCCGCCCGAACGGACTGGAGGAGTTCCTTTGTAGCCCCACTGTGAGAGACGGCAATGACGACGTCGTCGGCCGTCATCAGGGCTGCTTCGGTAACCTGCATATGGGAATCGGATTCGGCCCGGATGGCCAAGCCCAGGCGCAAAAACCGGGTCTCCATATCGGCACAAACCGTGGCCGAATTGCCGAAGCCGAAGACATAGACTCTGTTGGCCGCCAAAACCATAGCCGCCGCCCTATCGAGGGCCTCATAATCGAGGAGACTCAGCGTATCCTGAAGTCCTTCAGATATATTGGCAAAGATTTTGGAGGCTACGTCGCGGCCGCCGTCGCCGGACGCAATATCGTGAAAATCTTTTTGCGGCGCTGTCGACAGCCCTGCGGCCAACATCACTTTCAATTCTTTCAGGCCGCTGCAGCCTAATTTCTTACAAAACCGTGAAATGGTGATTTCTGAACTTTCCGTCTGCGCCGCCAAGTCGGCTACGGTCTGTTCCATGACGACGCCGGCGTGATTGGCAATATAATCGGCAATACGGCGCTCTGACTTGGTCAGACCGCCGTATACACTGCGCAGGACGGGAAATCGCTGGATGTTTGCTTCTTCCATAAGATTCTCTCCTACTCATTATTTACTTTCTTATTTTACCCTACAAATACGTTTAAGACAAGGACGCCGATGAGGCCCATGACGGCGATGATCGTTTCCAGGGCGCACCACGTGCGGACCGTTTCTTTGATGGTCAAGCCGAAAAATTCTTTGAACAACCAGAAACCGGGATCATTGGGCGGGCTGAAGATGAGTGACCCGGCACCGGTTGCCAGGACCATCAATTCCGGGTTGGCACCGGTAGCGACCGCAATAGGAGCGGCAATCCCGCCGGCCGTGAGGGCTGCGACGGTGGCCGAACCGCAGGCCGTGCGGATGACGGCAGCTACCAGCCAAGCCAGGAAGAGCGGCGAGAGGTCGGAGTTAGCGACAAGTTCCCCGATATAAAGACCGAGGCCACTGTCGATGAGGACCTGCTTCAAGGCACCGCCGCCGCCGACGATGAGTAAAATCATGGCAATGGCAAGGACCGCATCCTGTACGGTCTTCATGACGTCTTCCATCGATTTGCCGCGGCCGATACCGAAGGTATAGATAGCGATGGCCACCGAAATGGTCAGGGCAATATCGGGCTGGCCGAAGAAGGTCAGGACGTGACGCAGGGGCAAATCAGCATCCATGGTCAATTTAGAGATAGCCGATGCGGCCATGAGGATGACCGGAACCAGGGCCGTAAAGACGGAGATGCCGAAGCTTGGCATTTCTTCGTCCTTAAAGATTTTCGGATTGTACATACCCTTGGGGATTTCCGGATTGATATCCTTGGTCAAGTTGCAGTACAAGGGGCCGGCGACGATGGCCGTCGGAATGGCAATGGCAGCGCCATACAATAAGGTCGTGCCGATATCGGCATTATAGATGATGGCAATGGCCGTCGGACCGGGATGAGGCGGCAGGAAACCGTGGGTGACCGACAGAGCCGCTGCCATGGGGATACCGACTTCGAGGAGAGGGATTTTCGCTTCCGCGGCGATAGTAAAGACTAAAGGAATGAGAAGGACGAAGCCGATTTCATAGAACAAGGCGATGCCGACGATGAAGCCCGTCAGGCAGACGGCCCATTTTACCTTTTCCCGTCCGAAGACGTTAATCAGCGTCGTGGCGATGCGCTGGGCGCCGCCGCTTTCGGCCATGAGCTTGCCCAGCATGGCGCCGAAGGATACGACGATGGCAAGGCCGCCTAAGGTACCGCCAAGGCCCTTTTCAATGGTCGGGATCAATTGATCGATAGGCATGCCTTCAGCAAGGCCGACGAGGCCGGCGACGAGGAGCAAGGCCAGAAAACTATTGAGTTTTACTTTTACAATGAGGAAAAATAAGATGAGAATGCCAATGGCAAGGATGACGAGTGGCATGATGAAAAACCCCCTTTATTTCGTATAGTGTTCGTGCCACTGATGATGGAAGGTACCTTCTTTATCGACGCGCTTAAAGGTATGAGCTCCGAAGTAATCGCGCAGGGCCTGGATGAGGTTAGCCCCAACCTTAGGGCTGCTGTAGGCATCGACGTACTGGAGTGCTGCCGAGAAAGCCGGAATGGGAAGTCCCTGACTGACGGCGAGGCCGATGATGCGGCGCAGGGCACCTTGGTTGTCATTGATTTTTTTGAGGAAGAAATCGTCGAACAAAAGGTTGTCGAGGTCGGGATTCTTGCCGTAAGCTTCGGTGATCTTGGTCAAAAATTCGGCCTGGATGATGCAGCCGGCCCGGAAAATGGAAGCGATGGCGCCGTAATCAAGATGCCAGTCATACGTTTCCGAAGCGCTCTTATAGAGGGAGAAGCCTTGGGCGTAGGCGACGATTTTAGCGGCGTACAGGCTCTGGCGGACGGCTTCGATGAAATCGTCCCCGCTCTCGGGCGTAATAGCCGGTCGGACGATGGCCTGCTGCGCTTTGACACGGCTCGGTGCATTGGACATGACCCGGGCGTTGCAGGCTGCCGTAATCATGGAGATATCGACGCCTTGTTTCATCGATTCGATGCTGGTCCAGCGACCGGTCCCCTTCTGGCCGGCGGCGTCGACGATCTTGTCGAGGACCTGACCGCCGTCTTCGTCGTCTTCGGCAAAGATATCGGCGGCGATACCGATGAGGAAGCTCTTGAGTTCCCCTTGGTTCCAGTCGTGGAAAATCTTGGAGATAGCCGCGTTATCATAGCCGCCGACGTATTTCAGCAACAAATAAGCTTCGGCAATGAGCTGCATATCGGCGTATTCGATGCCGTTGTGAACCATCTTGACGTAGTGGCCGGCACCGTCGGAACCGATATAGGTGCAGCAAGGCTTGCCGTCCGAGGCTTTGGCGGCAATGGCTTCATAAATGGGCTGGATTTCGGCGTACGTTTCCTTATTGCCGCCGGGCATGATAGCCGGGCCGCGGCGGGCTCCCGTTTCCCCGCCGGAAATGCCCATGCCGTAGAAGTGAATCCCCGCTTCTTGGCAGCGTTCGCAGCGGCGCTGAGTATCACCGAAGTAGGAGTTGCCGCCGTCGATGATGATATCTCCCTTATCGAGGCGCGAGAGGAGCTGGTCGATCATGCTGTCGACAGGCGCTCCGGCCATGATCATGAGCATGATTTTGCGCGGCCGTTTGAGGGAGGCCAGGAATTCATCGAGTTCTAAAAAACCATGGATCTTATCGTGAGGCCGTTCTTCGAGGAATTTTTCCGTCAAATCCGGCGTGTAGTTGTATACAGCGACGTCATAACCGTGGTCGGCCATGTTGAGGGCCAGGTTACTGCCCATAACAGCCATGCCGACGACGCCAATATCATGAAGCATCATAAGTACATCCCCTTTTCTGCTGAAAATGATTATTTTGATTTCTGCTGGTATGCCGCAATATCGGCAAATTCACCTTGTAATTTTTGGTAGAGACGAGTGAAAATATCGTAGAGCTCACGGTATACGGCGGCGTTTTCTTCAATGGGCGTATAGACTTTCTTGGCGTGAACCAAGTTGGCCGTATCGGCGATGCTCTTTAATTTACCGCTTGAAATGAAGCCCAGGACGGCGGCACCAAAGGCTGCGCCTTCACTGTTGTCGGGCAAGGTAATCGGTTCATTGAAGACATCTGACATGATCTGAAGCCAGAGCTTCGATTTGGTAAAGCTGCCGCTGACCCGGATGTCCTTGACCTCGCCGAATTCCCGCAGGGCGGCCATGACGCTGTTCAAGCTGTAGCAAATGCCTTCCATGACGGCACGGATCATATGGGATCGACTGTGATTGAGGGAAAAGCCGAAGAACATGCCCCGCAGTTCGGAGTTCCAGTGCGGTGCCCGTTCGCCCGTAAAGCAAGGCAGGCAGATGAGGCCGTCGGCACCGGCATCGACGTGTTCGGCCTTCATGGTCATCAGGTCGTAGGGATCGATGTCGAGCATTTCCAGGGCGTTTCCGCCGTAATGGCAAATCTTGTCACGGACCCAGCGCAGGATCATGCCGCCGTTGTTGATGGCCCCGCCGGCGACCCACATGTCGTCAGTCAGGTTGTAGCACCAAGTACGCATCTGCGGATCGATCTTAGGTTGACGGGTCAGCATGCGAAGAGCCCCACTGGTACCGATGGTACCGCTGATCTGTCCCGGTTCGACGGCACCGATGCCGACGTTGACCAAGACGCCGTCTGTGGCGCCGATGACGACGGGAAGGCCTTCGGAAAGGCGAAGATCCTTGGCTGCCTTTTCACTCAGTCCATGGCTGTACGTCGTCGAGACGACGGGCGGAAGCTGGTCTTTGGTGATACCGGCATAGGCGATGATTTCGTCGTCCCATTCAAGGGTGTGTTCGTTGTACATGCCCGTCGTGCTGGCCGTCGACTTATCGACGAGCCACTCACCGGTCAGATGATAGTATAAGTAATCTTTCAGGGAACCGACGAAACGCATTTGGCGGAACAGTTCGGGCTGGTTCTGACGGAGCCAGATGATTTTGGCCAAGGGATAGCAGGCGTGAATCGGGCAGCCTGTCCGTTCGTAGAAAGAGCGGCACAAGGCTTCGTCTTTCTTCATGTCCCGGACGATGGCAGCACTGCGGCTGTCGGCCCAGGTCTGCATATCATGGAGAGGTTCAAAATTTTCGTCGAGGGCGGCAAAGCTGTGCATGGCCGTACTCAAGGCAATGCCTGCCAGTTCCTTATTCTTATAGCGGAGCTGGCCTGTCGTCTTACGGATGACATCCTGGACGGCTTCGAGAATCTGGAGCGGGCTTTCTTCGGCCCAATCGGGACGAGGTGTCAACAACGGATAAAAGGCTTCGGATGAGCAGACATTGATCCCCTCTTCCGTATAAGCAATGGCACGGACACCGGTCGTTCCGACATCGACGCCAATCCAGACTTCCTGATTGGCGGAATCCATCGGCGTAATTGTATTCATAAGTCATACTTCCTTTCATGAATCATGGCTAGTCTTTTCGATGCCCTTATGATACCACGCCTATTTCCTAAATGCAATAAAAAATATCATTTTTAATTTTATATTTTGATATTTTTATTTCATAAGAAAGACTTTTTCTATGCTAAAAAGGCAATCATCCTTCCTGACGATGACCGCCTTGCTCCATTTCCCTTCCTGTGGTATAGTTATCTTGGTATATATAGATATATATGATCGTTTTGTTGGCTGAGCCTATTCAGTCACCCATCTAGGAGGGATTTTCCATGAAGGTTATCTTATTAAATGGCAGCCGCCGCGAAAAGGGCTGCACCTATACGGCCCTGTCCGTCGTCGCCGATACGCTCCGTGAAAACGGCATCGATGCGGAAATCATCCACGCCGTCCCTGATAAAGCCGTCGTCACGGCCGTTGCGGAAAAGTTGAATGCAGCTGACGGCCTGGTTATCGGTTCTCCGGTCTACTGGGCTTCGCCGACAGGCGAAATCATGTCCTTCATGGACCAATTAGCCGGCATGGCAGGTTCGGCCTTGGTCCATAAAGTCGGTGCTACCGTCGCCTCTGCCCGCCGGGCCGGCACGACGGCGACCTTAGACGTCCTCAATAAATACCTGGCCTACCATCAGATGATCAGCGTCGCTTCGAGTTACTGGCCCATGGTCCACGGCAACACGCCGGACGAAGTCAAACGCGACGAAGAAGGCCTTCAGATCATGCGCACCTTAGGCCGCAACATGGCCTGGATTTTGAAATGCATCGAAGCCGGGAAAAAAGCCGGTATCGACGCACCTCAGACGGAAGCCAAGATCATGACCAACTTCATCCGCTGATTTTTTTCTTCCAGCCAATCAATCCGTACAGTCCCGCACTGTACGGATTTTCTCATATCCCTCTTTCCAAAAGTGTTGTCGTTGCCACGCTTTTTTCCGGAGAATTGTGTATAATAAGGAATATATTATAAAAAAGCGAGGATTCCCTATGTATCCTATAAATGTAGATCTCCGAAACCGCCCCTGTCTGGTCATCGGCGGCGGTACCGTTGCCGAACGAAAAGCGGCCCGCCTCCTCGACGAAGGCGCCGCCGTCACCATCATCGCTCCGACGGCAACGAACACGGTAAAAGACTGGGCCGCTTCCCACCGGCTCACGTGGAAGGCCCGTCCCTATGAGGTGGGCGACGAAAAGCCCTTCTTCCTCATCATCTGCGCCACCGATGATGAAGCCGTAAGCCGTATAGCCTCGCAGGCCGCTGAAGAAGCAGGTAAACCGATCAACGTCTGCGATGTCCCCGAACTATGCAGTTTCACCCTGCCGGCCGTCGTCCGCCAAGGGGACTTGCAGCTTGCCATTTCAACGAACGGCAAGGGGCCGGCCTTCTCGCGCTGGCTGCGGCAACGATTAGAAAAACGCTTTGATGACCGCTACAGTCGCTGGCTCGACGAAGTGGCCCGCGTCAGAAGTGCTGCCAAAGAGGCCCTGCCGTCCTCGAAAGACCGTCATGCTTTTTGGCGCACGGCCCTTTCGGACGACATCATGGACCTCGTCGAAGCCAATGACATCGACGAAGCCGGCCGCCGCCTATTCCAAAAGCTTATCGAATTTGAAAGGAGCCGCCATGAAACGTAACCTGACCATCGGCACCCGCAAAAGCGCCCTGGCCTTATGGCAGGCCGAATACATCAAAAAAGCCCTCGAAGGTCACGATTCGGAACTGACCGTAACCCTCGAGCATATCGTTACGAAAGGGGACAAGATCCTCGACGTCCCCTTGGCCCGCATCGGTGGCAAAGGACTCTTTACGACAGAACTCGAATCGCGGCTCCTCACCGGTACCATCGATTTAGCCGTCCACAGCCTGAAAGATTTGCCTGCCGACCTCCCGGACGGTCTCTGCTTAGCCGCCGTCACGGCCAGGTCTCATGTCCACGACGTCTTGGTATCGAATCGCTATACATCCCTCGACGCCCTGCCGCAGGAGGCCTGCGTCGGCACGTCGAGCCTGCGCCGAAGGGCCCAGCTTCTCGCCTACCGTCCCGACCTTACGGTTCGGGACCTTCGGGGCAACGTCGATACGCGGCTCAAAAAACTCGATGACGGCGAGTACGATGCCATCATCTTAGCCGAAGCCGGCCTCCATCGCCTGGGCCTTGCGAACCGCATCAGCCAGCTTCTCCCGACGGACATCATGATTCCTGCCGTCGGCCAAGGGGCGCTTGCCATCGAGACCCGCACCGACGACGATGAACTGAAACAGGCCTTAGCCTTTCTTTGCGACCCGGGCACGACGGCGGCCACGACGGCGGAACGGGCCTTTTTAGCCGCCATCAACGGCAGCTGCCAGGTCCCCGTCGGCGTCTACGGCAAGGCCAAAGACGGGCAGCTTACCTTGTCCTGCATCATCGCCGCCCCCGACGGCAGCCGCGTCTTCCGCCATACGGCGACAGGCCCTGTTTCTGACAGCCGGGCCCTTGGCCAAGCGGCTGCCAAGACCCTCCTCGACTGTGGGGGCCGCCAAATTTTGACAGACCTCGGCATCACCCCTGCCGAATAAAGGAGGTTTTCCATGAACGGCATTGTATATCTCACCGGCGCCGGCCCCGGCGACTACCGCCTCTTGACCTTAAAGGGCCGCGACGTCCTCCGTCTCGCCGACGTCGTCATCTACGACTACCTGGCGGATGAACGGCTCCTCGATTTTACCCGGCCCGATGCAGAAAAAATATACGTCGGCAAAAAAGCCGCCGACCACACCCTCTCCCAAGAGAAAATCATCGACTTACTCCTTGAAAAAGCCCGTGCCGGAAAGGTCGTCGTCCGCCTCAAAGGCGGCGACCCTTTCGTCTTCGGCCGCGGCGGCGAAGAAAGCCGGGCCCTTCACGACGCCGGCATCCCCTTTGAAATCATTCCCGGCGTGACCTCAGCCATCGGCGCTGCGGCCTACGCCGGCATTCCCGTCACCGACCGGACAGCGGCTTCGTCCTTTGCCGTCGTCACCGGCCATGAAGATCCGACGAAGAAAGAATCGTCCATCCGTTGGGACAAACTGGCAACGGCCGTCGATACCTTAGTCTTCCTCATGGGCGTCCACAACCTGCCCTTGATTACGAAAGAATTAATGGCCCACGGAAGAAGGGCCGACACGCCGGCGGCCCTCGTCCGCTGGGGCACCAAGCCCATCCAGGAAACGTTAGTGGCTACCGTCGGCGATATCGCCCAAAAGGCTGCCGAACAAGGCTTCAAGGCGCCGGCCATCTTCGTCGTCGGCGACGTCGTATCCCTTAGGCCATCCATGCAGTGGTTCGATACGAAACCGCTCTTTGGCCTGCGCATCGCCGTCACCCGCACCCATGCCCAGGCGCCGGCCCTGACCCGGCAGCTGGAAGACTTGGGCGCATCGTGTATCGAAGTCCCGACGATCCGCATCGAACGGCCGAGCGACGATTATGCCGCCCTCGATACCGCCATCGACAAGATTTCAGGCTACGACTGGCTGATTTTCACCAGCACCAACGGCGTCGACACCTTTTTCCGCCGCCTGTCGAAAAAAAATCTCGACAGCCGCGCCTTAGGACGGGCTAAACTGGCCGCCATCGGCAGCGCCACGGCAGAGGCCCTCTTAACACACGGCCTGACCGCCGACGTCGTCCCCCGGGCCTACTGTGCCGAAGGACTCTTCGAAGCCTTATCACCCCACCTTAGAGGCGGCGAAAAAATCCTCATCCCCCGCGCCAAAGAAGCCCGCTCCTTCTTGCCCGATACCCTCCGCCGTCACGGGGCCTCCGTCGATATCTGTGAAGCCTACCAAACCGTCGGCGCCGTCGAAAATAAGGAACGCCTGGAAAAACTATTGACGGACGGAAAAATCGACGTCGTCACCGTCACCAGTTCGTCGGCAGTCCGCCATTTTCTGGAACTCACCAAAGATGCCGGCACCGCCCTCGACGACCTGACCTTTGCCTGCATCGGTCCCATTACGGCCCGGACGTGCCGCGAACAGGGCCTGAACCATATCCTGACAGCCTCGACCTACACGACAAGAGGTCTGACTGATTGTATAAAAGATTGGAGATTAGAAAAACAATGACCATAAATACCCTCCGTCCCCGCCGTCTGCGCCGTTCGGCACCGATGCGGGCTATGATACGGGAAAATCACCTGTCCCTGAACGATTTCATCTACCCCATTTTCGTCGTCCCCGGAACGAAGGTCAAAGAAGAGATTCCCAGCATGCCCGGCTGTTACCACCTGTCCGTCGACAATGCCGTCGCCTTAGCTGAAGAAATCCGGGAACTCGGCATCAAAGGCATCGAAATCTTCGGCCTGCCGGCCTATAAAGACGACATCGGTTCCAGTGCCTGGGATCCGGAAAGCCCGGTCCAGCGTGCCATGAAGGCCATCAAAAAAGCCGTGCCCGACATGGTCATCGTCGGCGACGTCTGCCTCTGTCAGTATACGAGCCACGGCCACTGCGGCAAACTTTGCGGCCACGAAGTCGATAACGATGCCACCTTGGAACTCCTCAATAAAGTTGCCCTCAGCCAGGCAGAAGCCGGTGCCGACATCATCGCCCCGTCAGACATGATGGACGGCCGCGTCGCTTCCATCCGAAAGGCTCTCGACGATCATGGTTTCACGGACATCAGCATCATGTCCTACGCCGCTAAATACGCCTCGGCCTATTACGGCCCCTTCCGCGATGCGGCCGATTCGGCACCTCACTTCGGCGACCGCCGGGGCTATCAGATGGACCCGGCCAACAGCCGCGAAGCCATGAAAGAAATCGACCTCGACCTCGACGAAGGTGCCGACATCATCATGGTCAAACCGGCCCTGGCCTACCTCGACATTGTCCACCAGGCCCGGGAACGCTGCCAGCGGCCCATTGCCACGTACAACGTCAGCGGCGAGTACGCCATGGTCAAGGCGGCGGCCCAAAAAGGCTGGATCGACGAAAAGCGCATCGTCACCGAATCCCTGCTCAGCATGAAGCGAGCCGGTTCGGACATCATCATCACCTACCACGCCATCGACGTCGCCCGATGGCTGAAAAACGGCGACATCGAGGTTTAGCCATGGATTTAGTCATCGTCGGACTCAATCATAAAACGGTCCCCGTCGCCATTCGGGAACAATTTGCCATGACACCGGACGCCATCGGCAGCAGCCTTCAGCACCTCGACGACTACGGCGGCCTTCGCGAAGCCGTTGTCCTGTCGACGTGCAACCGCTCCGAAGTCTACGCCGTCGTCGATGACATCCGGGAAAACGAACAGGCCCTGCGCGACTTCTTCCTCGATTTGGCGGGAAAACCGACCTATAACCCGTCCTATTTCTACCGCTACACAGGAAAGGAATGCATCGCCCATTTATTCACCGTCGCCGCCAGTCTCGACTCCCTCGTCATCGGCGAAGGCCAAATCTTAAGCCAGGTCAAACAGGCCTACGTCATGGCCCATGAACACGGGGCTACCGGGGCCATCTTAAATATGCTCTTTCAGCAGGCCATCGCCGTCGGAAAAAGGATCCGAACGGACACGCACATCGCCTACCACGCCGTATCGGTCAGTTATACGGCCGTCCAAATGGCGGAAAAGGTCTTCGGTTCCTTAAAAGGAAAAGGGCTTCTTCTCTACGGTGCCGGCCAGATGGCCCGCCTGACGGCCCAAAACTTTCTCGGAAAAGGCGCCGATAAACTCTACATCGTCAACCGCCACTTAGAACGCGCCCAAGAACTGGCCGGCGACGTCGGCGGTCAGGCCGTTCATTACAAAGAAGCCGAAACGATCGTGGACGACGTCGACATCGTCATCGCCTCGACGGGGGCACCGCATTACGTCGTCACCGTCCCCCGCCTGCGCCGCTTCCAGGAACGGCGTAAGGGGCGGCCCCTCCTGCTCATCGACATCGCCGTCCCCCGCGACATTTCTCCCGATGCCGCTGCTATCGACGGCGTCACCTTATACAATATCGACGATTTAGAAGACATCGTCCACGACAACGAAGCGGCCCGACAGCGAGAAGCCGTCGCCGCCAAAGTCATCGTCGACGAAGCCGTCACCGCCATGGTCGAGCGCTACCGCTACCTTTCGGTCCGGCCCGTCGTCGTCAGCCTCTCTCAGCAGGCCGAACAGACGCGGCGCCACTTCGTCAAAAAGGCCCGCAGCAAACTGCCGGAACTGACGGACGAACAATTTCGCGTCGTCGAAAACTTATCGCACATCTTAGTCCGCAAAATCCTGCGTGCGCCCTTGCAGCGCACCGTCGAAGCGGCCCATACGCCTGACGAAGCGCAGGTCGTCCGCGAACTGCAAAACGTATTCAAGTTAGACATTAAAGAGTAAGGAGGCCTTTCCATGATTTCCTTAGAAAAATCAAGGGCCGCGTTTTCCGAAGCGCAGACCCTCATGCCGGGCGGCGTCAACAGCCCGGTCCGTTCCTACAGCCGTATCGGCTGCCCGCCGCCTTTTATCGCCCGGGCCAAGGGCAGTACCATCATCGACATCGACGGCAACGAGTATATCGACTACGTCGGATCCTGGGGTCCCATGATCGTCGGCCACGCCCATCCCCGCGTCGTCAAAGCCCTCCAGGAAGCGGCCGAACGGGGCACGAGCTACGGCGCACCGACCCTCGTCGAGTCCGATTTGGCCAAACTCGTTCGCCAGGTCTACCCGTCCATCGAAAAACTGCGCATGGTCAATTCCGGTACGGAAGCGACGATGAGCGCCATCCGCGCCGCCCGAGGCTATACGGGCCGGGAAAAGATCGTCAAATTCATCGGCTGCTATCACGGCCACGGCGACAGCCTCTTAGTCAAGGCCGGCAGCGGCGCCGCCACCTTCGGTCAGCCTGACAGCCCGGGGGTTACGGCCGGCACGGCCAAAGATACCCTGACCGTCCCTTATAACGATGCCGCCGCCTTTAAGGCCCTGATGGACCGTAGCGGCGACGATATCGCTGCCGTCATCGTCGAACCCATTGCCGGCAACATGGGCCTCGTCCTCCCCCAAGAAGGCTACCTCGACCTCCTCCGGGAAGAAACGAAGAAACACGGCACGGTCCTCATCTTTGACGAAGTCATGTGCGGTTTCCGCTCGGCCCTTCACGGGGCTCAGAGCCTCTACCATATTGAGCCCGACATGACGACCTTAGGGAAGATCATTGGCGGCGGCCTGCCCGTCGCAGCCTACGGCGGAAAAAAAGCCATCATGGACTGCGTCTCGCCGGAGGGTCCGGTCTACCAGGCAGGCACCTTAAGCGGCAACCCCCTGGCCATGGCAGCCGGCCTTGAAACGCTGCGCATCATTACGGAAGATCCGAACTATATCGAAAAGGTCACGGAAAAGACATCGACCCTTACCGAAGGAATCCGTCAGGCCGCCGAAAAAGCCGGCGTCCAGGTCCAGGTCCCCCAGGCCGGCACCATGTTCAGCGTCTTTTTCAGCGACCGACCGGTCACGAACTACGCCGATGCCGAAGGCTGCGACGCCGAGGCCTTCAAGAGCTACTTCCTGTCTATGCTGAATGACGGCATTTACCTGGCTCCGTCGCCCTTTGAAACGAACTTCGTCTCCGGCGCTCACAGCGATGCCGACATCGAAAAGACGATTAAAGCTGCTGAAAAGGCCTTCCGCACCTTATAATATATATAAGACCGAAAGAAGGTACATCGTGATAAATCAGCCCGACAAAAAGGAAAAGACAAAAGCAATACAATTCAGAATCGATGAAACGTTACTTAAGCGATTTAATGAAGTGACAGAACGCTATAGCGTTAATAAGAGTGCATTAATTAGAAGCTGGATAGAACAATACCTGGAAAAGCATAAAGATGATTAAATAACAAACTTATCCCCACACAAAAAATCCCGTCTGAGCCATCGCTCAAACGGGATTTTTTCACAGCCCTTCTCTTTTAGGAAAAGCTGTCTCTTATAAGATTTTCGACAAGAAAGCCTGGGTCCGTTCTTCCTTCGGATGAGAGAAGAGATCGTCCGGTTTCCCCTGTTCCAGAATCTTGCCTTCATCGACGAATAAGACTCGATCGGCCACTTCGCGGGCAAAACCCATTTCGTGGGTGACGATGGCCATGGACATGCCGTCGTGGGCCAGGTCTTTGATGACGTCGAGAACTTCGCGGACCATTTCCGGGTCAAGGGCCGACGTCGGTTCGTCGAAGAGGATGAATTTCGGCTTCATAGCCAAGGCGCGGGCAATGGCCACACGCTGCTGCTGGCCGCCGGATAAGGTTTCGGGATAGGCATCCTTCTTATCGGCCAGACCGACTTTTTCGAGGAGCTGAAGAGCCACTTCCGTCGCGGCTTCCTTGCTTTCCCCACGGGTCTTCATGGGCGACAAGATGATGTTTTCCAAGACCGTCATGTGCGGGAAGAGATTGAACCGCTGGAAGACCATGCCGACTTCCTTGCGGACGCTGTTGATGCTCTTAGCATCGTTCATGCTGATGCCGTCGACGATGATTTCGCCGGCCGTCGGTTCTTCCAGGTAATTGATACAGCGGAGAATCGTACTCTTGCCGGACCCGGACGGGCCGATGATGACGACGACTTCTTTATCTTGAATGGTCAAATCGATGCCCCGAAGAACCTCGTGTTTGCCAAAGCTTTTTTTCAACCCTTTAATTTCTATCATCCGTTGCAAACCTCCGTTCCAAATAGCTTACCAACTGGGCGATGGTAAAGGTCATGACCAAATAAATAAAAGCGACGGTCAGCCAGATTTCAAACGAGCCGTAGGTCTTAGCGATGATCAGCTGGCCCCGGCGGGTCAATTCTTCAAAGCCGATGACCGAAACCAGGGACGTTTCTTTGGTCATGGAAATAAATTCATTGCCAAGAGGCGGAATGACGTGTTTGAAAGCCTGGGGCAAAATGATGTAGCGCATAGTCTGCATCCACGACAGGCCGAGAGACCGACCGGCTTCCATTTGTCCCTTATCGACAGACTGAATGCCGGCACGGAAGATTTCTGCCACATAAGCCCCACTGTTGACAGAACAGGCGGCAACGGCAGCGACGAAGGGGTTGATCCGTTCGCCGATGATCATGGGCAGGGCAAAGTAAATCAAAAAGATCTGGACTAAGAGCGGCGTCCCGCGGATAATATTGACGTAGCAGACAGCCAGGATGTTCAATATTTTGACTCCTGACAAGCGGCACACACTGGTAATCAGGCCGAATACAAAACCTAAGCCGACGGCAATGGCCGTGATTTCAATGGTAACACCGGCGCCTGCCAACAGCAGAGGCAATGAATTCCAAATCAGGCTAAAATCAAATGACATGAATAACACTCCTCTTGATGATACAGATAAATATACAAAAACACATGCTATCTTATTATACTTGCATATTTATGTGATGTCAATTCAGATTTAATAAATTTTCTTCATCTCCTGCCGCTTTTTTGCCCGTATTTGACAGAAAACGACAAAAAAAGGAATGCATAAAGGAAGGCTCCCTTATGTATTCCCTATTTGCAGGCACAGCGGCAAAAGCCGACGGGCAGCCGCTGTGAGAAGATATCTATCGGCCTAAGAAATGAACCAGTTCAAAGAGGTTTTCGTCAATGGGATAGCGAAGCTTGGCGGCTTCTTCATAGGGCGTGGCAACGACCTTGTTGTCGATGAGGCCGATGACACTGTTATAAGTGCCGTCTAAGAGGCTGTCGACAGCTTTCTGGGCAAAGCGGCCGGCCATGATGGCATCGTAAGCCGACGGAGCCCCGCCGCGCTGTACGTAGCCGAGGACGGTCAGGTTCGGCGACAGATACGTATGTTCCTTGATATAGTCGACGACGTCAGAGCCTTTAGCAGCCCCTTCGGCGACGATGACGATGCTGCTCAGCTTCTTCATGCGGTGCGATTCTTCCAAATGCTCGCAGAGCGCCGCCAGGTCGACTTTATGTTCCGGAATCAAGACGGCTTCGGCACCGGAGGCCATGCCGGCGTTAAGGGCGATGAAGCCGGCTTCGCGGCCCATGACTTCAATGACGGCGACGCGGTCGTGGGAAAAGGCCGTATCACGGATCTTATTGACCGATTCGAGGACCGTATTGACGGCCGTGTCGAAACCTAAGGTATACTGGGTCCCGACCATATCGTTGTCGATGGTCCCGGGAATGGTAACCGTCGGAAAACCAAAGCCGGCCAAGGCTTCGGCACCGCGCATGGAACCGTCACCGCCGATGACGACTAAGGCGTCGATTTCCTGTTCCCGTAAATATTCAGCAGCTTTCTGCTGCGTTTCTTTTTCTTTGAATTCCAAGCAGCGGGCTGTCCGAAGTACAGTCCCCCCGTGATGAATGATCGCGCCGACATCGCGTCGACCCAAGGGACGCGTTTCATGACGCAGTAAACCTTCATAACCGCGAATAATCCCTTCGACGGTCAGGCCGCGCTGAATAGCATACCGCGTGACCCCGCGGATGGCCGCATTCATTCCCGGCGCATCCCCGCCGCTGGTCAATACTCCGATTTTGTTGATCATTTTACATCAGTCTCCTTCTTTTCCCTGGCAATAAACTGCACATGCCTTTCATTGATTTTATGGACAATGGATTCGACGATCTGTGACGCTCCCCCGCGTGTCGTATCGACGACGCCGTCGCAGTACGGATAGATCTCTTCCCACTGTTTCATCATAGTATGGACAAAATCATGAAGATTGTCGTAGTCCACGGTCGGCCGCTTTCCAATGTGGCGGCTGACTCTTTCCTCGACGCGAAACGGCTCGGATAAGAGGGCAACGATAAAGCCATGACGATGCAAGATACGATACGTATCGACATTCATGGGAAAGTTGCCGCCAAAAGAAATTACCGCTTCATGATACCGGCTGACTTGCTGTAAGATATTGAGCTCCCGCTCTCGAAACGCCTGTTCTCCATGGCTGGCAAAGAAATCGGCAATCGTCATGCCTACGGCCCGCTCGATACGCCTATCCGTGTCGACAAACTGCCAATTGAGGCGTTGCGCCAGCTTACGGCCAATATGACTCTTACCGCTCCCCATCATCCCGACGAGGACGATATTCCGCTTCATCATGATCGGCACACCTCCTCCAAGTAGTCTATTCTGCATATGTACCTTCCTATTTTATCATACTTCTTTCCTGTTGACACAAAAAAAGCCGTACTTTTTCTTCATATTACTATAAATAGAGCGGGACAGTCAAAAAAGAAGAACCCTCTCCACGATTGCCGAAAACGTGCTCGAGCCCGTCATTCTGCCAATCGTCGCGGCCCTTTTCCAAGGGGAATAAAAAAACAGAGTGTCCCTACGGGGTCTATTTAGGTCCCACTTTGTAGGACCTTATAAAAAAAAGAGACCTGCCCAAGGCAAATCTCTTGTATCGTCAGCCGAAAGCTCCCGAAGGGCCCTCACAGCTTTTTTACGAAGCGCAGGTCGTGCCGCAGTTTCCCCCTTCTTCAGCAGCGTCATTGGTCAGTCCCAGGCGCTTGATCATGGCCATGTCTTCGACGATGGTCGAGCCCGACGTGGTCAGCATATTGCCCGTAATCGACGCCGAAGCGCCGGCAAGGAGGGCCGTAGCCCCGTTTTCAGGTAAAAGTTTGCGGCCGGCAGCCAGGCGGATGTTGGCTTCGGGATTGATGAAGCGGAAGAAGGCAATGGTCCGCAGGATATCGTCGCCGGACAGTTCTTTCCTACCTTCAAAGGGCGTGCCGGGAATGGGCATCAAGGCGTTGATGGGGATCGATTCGATGCCGAGTTCGGAGAGGCTAAGGGCCATATCCAAGCGGTCTTCCCAGGTTTCGCCCATGCCGATGATGCCGCCGGAACAGACGCAGAGGCCTTCGGCCTGGGCATCTTTAATCGTCCGGATGCGGTCGTCATACGTATGGGTCGTGCAAATCTCCGGGAAGAATCGCCGCGACGTTTCGATGTTGTGATGGTAGCTGGTAACGCCCGTTTGGCGAAGAGCGTGGAGCTGCGCTCTCGAAAGCAAGCCGTGGGAGGCGCAGAGACCGATGTGGAGTTCCCCCTTCATCGCCCGATAGGTGTCGAGGGCTTTTTCAAAATCCTTCCCCGACAAGGCCCGGCCGGAGGTAACGATGGCAAAGCGGTTGGCTCCGGCGTCCTGATTGGCCTTGGCATTGGCCATGATTTCTTCTTTGGGAAGGAAATCGTATTCGTCACAGCCAGTATGATGACAGGCCGATTGCGCACAGTATTTACAGTCTTCGCTGCAGCGGCCGCTGCGGCCGTTGATGATGGTGCAGAAGTCGACGTGATTGCCGCAAAAATGGCGCTGCAGTACGCCGGCCCCTTCTTGCAGTTCAGCCAGCGGTGCCGTCAAAAAAAGGCTCAGATCGTCACCCCGTTTGATGCGATAGCCTTGTAAAATTCGTTCCGTTAAACCTGCGATTGTATTCATTGTTAACCAATGCCCCTCTTTCTATTAGTGACTATGGGATTATTATACGCGCTGAAAGGCCTCTAGTCAACCAATTATTTCACGGTAATAGGTTAACAATAAACTCGTACTTCTCCGTGACAGGCGCTGTCAACTCCCCTAAGGGCACAAAAAAAGGCCCGTCGCAGTTGCGACAGACCTTTTTTCAAGTGTTCTTGCCAATAGCTTATCGGCGTTCGCGGATACGGGCAGCTTTGCCGGTAAGACCGCGGAGATAGTGCAGTTTTGCACGGCGAACGATACCGTGGCGAACGACTTCGATTTTAGCCAGACGCGGCGAATGTACTAAGAAAGTACGTTCAACACCGACGCCATAGGAAATGCGGCGGACAGTGAAAGTTTCGCGGACACCGCCGTTCTGACGGCCGATAACGACACCTTCAAAGATCTGGATACGTTCACGATTGCCTTCGACAACCTTTACGTGAACTTTGACAGTATCCCCAGGGCGGAATGCCGGGATATCGTCACGAAGCTGTTCCTGTTCAAGTACGCTGATAATGTTCATTGCTCTTTTTCCTCCTATAAGACATTCTTACCCCGTTGCCGCCATGGTACGCAGCAATCGTCATATGATACCGATCATATCGGGCAGCGGACTGCCTAAAATAACAAAGGAATTATATCATAAAAAATCCTTTGTGTAAAGCCTTTTTTCTCGCAAAATCGCAAATACGAAGAAACCTGAGGCCTACATCCGGACGTTCGGCAGGAAGGTACGGGACATGTGGGAGATGATAGCCTGGTACTTATCCCGCTTGTCCGTCGGATAGGTTACGGTAAAGGCCACATAGGTCTTGTTCTTGTCGTTGATGTAAAGTTCGTGATAGTAAGACGTCTTGCCGTCGGTCCAGCCGATGGCGTAGCTGTCCTTGGTCTTGATGTTGGTCGTCAATTCCGGCGATTCGTTCATGCCGATAGCCATGTTATACAATTCATCGATGGAAAAGCCCATGGTATTCTTGGCGGCATAGGTCCGGAAAACGGCATCGTCCTTCGGGTCCTGGAAGTAAGCCCCGTCCCCGTCGGTCGTCATATCGGCGGCCGTCGCACTGCGCGGGATGTCGACGGCATACTGATAGGCGCTGTTGTAATACTGATAGTAGTCCTTATCCTTCGTCGTCATGACCTGAACGACGTCATAACTGTCGGCATTGGAGCTTTTGATGTTGACTTTTTCAGCAGCCAGTGCCGTCGAGCCTGCGATACAGGTCAAGGCAGCGACTAAGAGGGCAACGTTCTTTAATTTCATGGATATCACTCCTTTATTTTCTGGTGCGATGGAACTTGCGAAAAGAGGGCTTTCAAATAAATAACAGATGCAGGCAGGCTGCATCTGTCATCTATTATACCATATTCAAAATTAGCTGCACAAGAAAGGCGGCTTACGATAATTTTTTGATATCGCCCAGCGGCTGAATAAGGCTGTACGTCAAGGCCAGGAGATGGAGTCGGTTTTCTTTGACGGCTTCATCCTTATGCATGACCAGAACGTTGTCCAAGAATTCGTTGATGACGGCAATGCCTTCGGACAAGGTATTGGCTACGCTCTGGTAGTCATAGACGGCGTACTGCTGGGACAAGTTGACCTGCATAGCCTGGCAGGCGCTGTAGAGGGCCCGTTCTTCGTCGGTTTCAAAGAGGTCGGGATCGACGTCGGTATCATCGGCGCCTTTGATCATATTGCTGACCCGGGTGAAGGCCTGAAGAAGATCGGTCTTGCTCATGATATCGGCATCGATGAGGGCCTGAGCGCGGCGAGCCGCTTCATTGGCATTGAGCGTATCGGAACTGAGGACGCAGTCGATGATATGGTAATCCATGCCCTTGTCCTGGAAGATGTTCTTTAAGCGCAGGGTAAAGTAATCGTCGAGTTGACCCATGACAGAAGCGGCATCTTCACCGGTGACGCCGAGGAGGTTTAAGATGAAGGCAAAGACTTCATGGCAGTTGATATTCCAACCGGCATCCATGACGATGTTCAAGATGCCGATGGTCTGGCGGCGCAGGGCAAAGGGGTCCTGGGAGCCCGTCGGAATGAAACCGCGGCTGAACATGCCCGTAATGGTATCGAATTTATCGGCAATGCCGAGGATTCGGCCCATGTCGGTCGCCGGCAGTTCGTCGCCGGCAAAGCGCGGCTGATACTGTTCGTTGATGGCTTCGGCAACGCCTTCGTCTTCCCCGTCGATGAGGGCGTATTCCTTACCCATGACGCCCTGGAGTTCCGTAAATTCCATGACCATCTGGGTGGCAAGGTCGGCTTTGGCCAGTTCAGAAGCCCGTTGGAGTTTGGCATCGTCGAGGCCGAGATCGAGTTTCTGATTAAGGAATACCGTGATCTGTGCCAGGCGCTGAGCCTTGTCGTGGAGCGTACCGAGGCCGTCCTGGAAGACGATCTTCTTCAATTTTTCCGTATAATCGACCAGTTTATGTTTCTTATCTTCTTCAAAGAAGAACTTGGCGTCGTCGAGGCGGGCACGAAGGACGCGTTCGTTGCCGTGCTGAACCGTTTCCAAATGGTAGTCATTGCCGTTGCGGACGGTCAAGAAGAGGTTCATGAGCTTGCCTTCTCCATCACGCATGGGGAAATAGCGCTGGTGGTCCTTCATGGGCGTAATGATGGCCGCTTCAGGGAGCTTCAAATAATCTTTATCGAATTCACCACAGAGGGCCGTCGGATATTCGACGAGGTAAACGACTTCTTCCAGGAGGTCGTCGTCCATGATGACCGTCCCTCCCTTTTCGTCAGCCAGTTTCTGAAGGCCGTCGAGGATGAGCTGACGGCGCTTTTCCGGGTCGACGATGAGGAAGTGTTCTTCGCAGACGGCTTCATAAGAGGCCGGATTTTCGATGGTAAAGTCGCCCGTGCCGAGGAAGCGATGACCGCGGCTGACCTTTCCCGACGAAACGTTGGCCAATTCAAAGGGAATGACGTCTGTATCAAAGAGGGCCACGAACCAGCGGATAGGCCGTACGAAGTGGAAGTCGAGGCTCCCCCAGTGCATGCTCTTGGGGAAGTTGAGGCCCGTTACGATGCCTTTCATGAGGTCCGGCAAAAGGCCCTTTGTTTCAGCACCGACGCTGGTGACGTTGGCGTAGACGTAACCGTCTTCAACGGTCAAGTCTTCGACGGCAATCTTCTGACCGCGGGCAAAGCCCATGGCAGCCTTGGTCGGCTTGCCGTCGCCGTCATAGGCGATAGAGACCGACGGGCCCTTGTGTTTGGCCGAGACGTCAGCCTGTTTTTCAGCGACACCTTTCATCAGCAAGGCGATGCGGCGCGGCGTGCCCAAGGTGCGGACCGATTCATAAGCGATATTGGCTTCGCCAAACGATTTTTCAGCCAAGTCTTTGACCTGGCCGAGGATACTCGGCATATAATGAGCCGGGATTTCTTCGGTACCGATTTCAAGTAACAAATCTTTGCTCATCTTATTTTTCCTCCTTGGAAAGCATTGGGAATCCTAATTTTTCACGCTGTTCCAGGTATGCCTTAGCGCAGGCCCGGGCCATACTGCGGACGCGGCCGATGAAGGCAGCTCGTTCGCTGACGCTGATGGCGCCGCGGGCATCGAGGAGGTTGAACGTGTGCGAGCATTTCAATACGTAGTCATAGGCCGGAAGGACGAAGCCGGCTTTGATGACCCGCATGGCTTCTTTTTCATATTCATCGAAGAGGTGGAACAAGAGGTCGGCGTTGCTCAGTTCAAAGGCATACGTCGACTGTTCGACTTCGTTCTGATGGAAGATGTCGCCGTAAGTGGCCGTTTCGTTCCACTGGAGGTCATAGACGTTTTCTACGCCCTGGATATACATGGCCAAGCGTTCCATGCCGTATGTGATTTCCGACGATACGGGTGCGACGTCGATGCCGCCGACTTGCTGGAAGTAGGTAAACTGCGTGACTTCCATGCCGTCGAGCCAGACTTCCCAGCCAAGGCCCCAGGCGCCGAGGGTCGGCGATTCCCAGTTGTCTTCGACGAAGCGGATGTCGTGTTCAGCCGGGTTGATGCCCAAGGTTTCCAAACTCTTTAAATAGAGTTCCTGAATGTTGTCCGGCGACGGTTTGCAGATGACCTGGAACTGATGGTGCTGATAAAGGCGGTTCGGATTGTCGCCGTAGCGGCCGTCTGCCGGGCGGCGCGACGGTTCAACATAAGCTACGTGCCACGGTTCCGGGCCGAGCGTTCTGAGGAACGTCGCCGGGTTCATGGTCCCTGCCCCTTTTTCTACATCATACGGTTCGTAGATGATACAGCCCTGAGAAGACCAGAAGTTCTTCAATGCGAATATCATGTCTTGAAAATTCATCGTATTCCCTCCTACATGCAAAAAAGTCCCTGTAACATAGATAAGTATGTTACAGGGACGAGTATACGTACCCGCGGTTCCACCCTGATTGGTCCAAAAGACCCGCTTGATTTACCGGCCATACACATCGACTGACTTCCGGCCGCGGCCTTCAGAGCGCCTTCCGCATCGGCAGCCGGCTCACACTGTCCCGGCCTCGCTGATAAGATACGTACTTGTTCTCTTGCATCGCCTATGTAATTGTACGTTCCTTATCATAGCAAACTTAAGGGTAAAAGTCAATCTTTTCCCCCATCAAAAAAGGATTGTCGCTAAAGGCATAAAACCTTTAGGAGACAATCCTTTTCAATCGGGTAATCCTATTGCTTGCCGTATTTGCGGGCTACGTCGATGCGGCGCAGAGCACGCTGCAGGGACGCTTGGGCACGGGTTTCGTCGAGATCGGCAGCGTGTTTCGCCAATAAGGCTTCGGCACGCTTTTCCGATTCGATGGCTCGCTCTAAGTCGATGTCTTCCGGCTTTTCCGAAGCCGGCGTAATGACCGTGACCGTATTGCCATGGACTTCGAGGAAGCCTCCGGCAACGGTGACGCAGCCGCGGCTTCCGTCCTTGTCATAGCATAAGGGCCAAATCGACAGGGAGGCGATGAGCGGCGCATGGTTGGGCATGATGCCCAAATCGCCGTCTAAGGCACGGACGAGGATGAAATCCACGTCTTCATGGAGTACGGCAGCATCGGGCGTTATGACTTCCAAATGGAGTGTCTTTCCTGCTTCTGCCATAGACTATTCCCCTTTCAGCGTCTTGGCCTTTTCATAGGCTTCTTCAATATTGCCGACCATGTAGAATGCCTGTTCAGGCATGTCGTCACATTTACCGGACAAGATTTCTTTGAAGCCTTCGATCGTTTCTTTCAGCGGGACGTAACGGCCTTCCTGACCGGTAAACTGTTCAGCAACGGCGAAAGGCTGGCTGAGGAAACGCTGTACTTTACGGGCACGGGCAACGGTCAGCTTATCTTCTTCTGACAGTTCGTCGATACCCAAGATGGCGATGATATCCTGCAGGTCGTTGTACTTCTGGAGGATTTCCTGTACGGCACGGGCCGTATTGTAGTGATCGTCGCCGATGATGTTCGGGTCGAGGATACGAGACGTGGAGTCCAAAGGATCGACGGCCGGGTAAATCCCGAGTTCGGCGATCTGACGGGACAGAACCGTCGTCGCATCGAGGTGCGCGAAGGTAGCAGCCGGAGCCGGGTCCGTGAGGTCGTCGGCAGGGACGTAAACGGCCTGGACGGACGTGATAGAACCGTCTTTGGTCGACGTAATGCGTTCCTGCAGGGCGCCGACGTCGGTACCCAGGGTCGGCTGGTAACCGACGGCAGACGGAATACGGCCGAGAAGGGCCGAAACTTCGGAACCTGCCTGGATGAAACGGAAGATGTTGTCGATGAACAACAAGACGTCCTTGTGTTCCTTATCGCGGAAGTATTCGGCCATGGTAAGACCGGTCAGGCCGACGCGCATACGGGCTCCTGGCGGTTCATTCATCTGACCGTAGACGAGGGCCGTCTTGTCGATAACGCCGGATTCCTTCATTTCGTTCCAAAGGTCATTGCCTTCACGGGTACGTTCACCGACACCGGTGAAGACGGAATAACCGCCGTGGCCCGTAGCAACGTTGTGAATCAATTCCATGATGAGGACTGTTTTACCGACGCCGGCACCGCCGAAGAGGCCGATCTTACCACCCTTAGCATAAGGGCAGATGAGGTCGACGACTTTGATCCCCGTTTCAAAGATTTCTGTTTCCGTCGCCTGGTTTTCGAATTTCGGAACCGGACGGTGGATCGGCCAGTAATCATCGGCTTCGACCTTGGCGTCGACTTTGTCAACGGTATTGCCGAGGACGTTGAAGATACGGCCTAAGACGCCTTTGCCGACAGGGACCTTGATCGGGTCGCCGGTATTTTCGGCTGCCATGCCGCGGACGAGGCCATCTGTGGAGTCCATGGAAACGCAGCGGACGACGTCGTCACCTAAGTGCTGCATGGCTTCTACAATGAGGTCGATCTTCTGGTCGCCTTCACCGCCCGTGATATGGATGGCGTTGTAGATGGACGGCAAGTCTGCTTCGGAAGCAAACCGCACGTCGACGACCGGGCCGATGACCTGGACTACTTTCCCAATGTTATTGCTCATGAAGAGGTTCTCCTCTCTTTCAAGAATTGTAACAGCAGCGCGTGACGAGAATCACGTCTTATTTCAAGGCGTTGGCGCCACTTACGATTTCCGTCAGTTCGTTGGTAATACCAGCCTGGCGGACTTTATTGTAGGTAACAGTCAGTTTTTCGATCAGCTCACCGGCGTTGTCCGTAGCCGACGTCATGGCCGTCATGCGGGCACCGAGTTCACTGGCAGCTGACTGAAGGAGACTGTTGTAGATAAACAGATCTAAGTACTGGGGCAGCAAAGAATCGAGGACCTGGGATGCATCGGGAGCAAACAAGTACTCTTCCCGCGGCCCCTGGTCACCGGCCTGTTCTTCCTGAGAAATAGGCAGCATCTTCACGATTTTTGCTTCCTGGGACAAGGCCGTTTTGAAGTGCGTATAGATGACATAGACTTCATCGACTTCGCCGTCGAGGAACTTCTGCGTCGCCAAATGGGCGATTTCCTGGGCATTGATGAGCTGCGGCTTATCCGAAAAACCGGACCATTTTTCTTCCGGCGTAATATGCAGGTGCTTTAAGTACTCTGCCGGTTTGCGGCCGGAGACGAAAAGGACCGACGCACTGCGCGGCTTATCCTTTAAGACGGATACCATGGTCTTGTTGATGTTGGCGTTGAAGGCACCGGCCAGGCCCTTGTCAGCCCCGATGATGATATAGCACGTCTTCTTGACGTCATCGCGGGACTGGAACAAAGGGTTCCCGGAATCGGGGGATGCCGCCGACAAGCGGCGCAGCATGCCTTCCATTTTTTCGGTATACGGGGCAGTAGCCAGTGCCCGTTCCTGTGCACGGCGCAGTCGCACGGAAGAGACCATCTTCATGGCCTTGGTGATCTGCTGAGTATTGGTAACGGATTTTATCCGTCGATTTATTTCGCGTGCACTCGGCATAGCTTATTCCTCCTCTTTAACCAGTTCGTGAGAAGTACCGTACTGCTTGAGGTATTCCGCAATGGCTTTCTTGAGGGTTTCTTCTGCATCTTTGCCGAGTTCCTTCGTCGATTTAATGCTTTCACCGACTTCCGGATAGTTGCTGTGCATGAAGGTAACGAAGCCGTCTGCAAATTCTGCAACTTCATCGACCTGGACAGGCATCAGGTAGTTCTTAACGGCCAAATAAATCTGCATGACCTGATCTTCAACGGCCATCGGCTTATACTGCGGCTGAATGAGGAGCTGCATCGTCCGTTCACCGGCATCGATCTGGGCTTTCGTGTTCTTATCGAGGTCGGAGCCGAACTGAGCAAAAGCTGCCAATTCGCGGTACTGGGCCAGGTTCAAACGGAGCGTACCGGCAATGCTCTTCATGGCCTTGATCTGAGCCGAACCGCCGACACGGGATACGGAGAGGCCGACGTTGATAGCCGGACGGATCCCGGAGTTGAAGGCTTCTGTTTCGAGGAAAATCTGGCCGTCGGTAATGGAAATGACGTTGGTCGGAATATAGGCCGACAAGTCACCGGCCAAGGTTTCGATGATCGGCAGGGCCGTAATCGAGCCGCCGCCCAATTCATCGGACAGTTTAGCCGCCCGTTCGAGCAGACGGGAATGTAAGTAGAATACGTCGCCGGGATACGCTTCACGTCCTGGCGGACGACGGAGAAGCAAACTCATGGCACGGTATGCCTGAGCGTGTTTGGACAAATCGTCGTATACGCAGAGGCAGTCTTTGCCCTGGAGCATGAAATATTCGGCAATGGATACGCCGGAATACGGAGCAAGATACTGGAGCGGAGCCCCGTCGGAGGCCGTTGCGGCAACGACGATGGTATAGGCCATAGCGCCGTGTTCTTCGAGGGTCCGTACGACGCGGGCAACGGTCGACGATTTCTGACCGATGGCGACGTAGACACAGATGACGCCCGTATCCTTCTGATTCAAGATCGTATCGATGGCAATGGCCGTCTTGCCCGTGCCGCGGTCGCCGATGATGAGTTCACGCTGGCCACGGCCGATAGGGACCATGGAGTCGATGGCTTTCAGACCCGTCTGGAGCGGTACCTTGACCGGCTGGCGGTCGGCAATACCGTAGGCCTTGACTTCGATAAGACGGGATTCCGTCGTCTTGATGTCCCCTTTGCCGTCAATGGCCATCCCTAAGGGATTGACGACGCGGCCAATCATGTTTTCGCCGACAGGGACACGCATAACGCGGCCTGTACGACGGACGGTGTCGCCTTCTTTGATGAGGGCGTCATCGCCGAGCAGTACGGCGCCGACGTTATCTTCTTCCAAGTTCAGGGCCATGCCGTAAACGCCGTGCGGCAGTTCCAGTAATTCCCCGGACATGGCTTTTTCCAAACCGTAAATGTGGGCAATGCCGTCCCCGACTTCCAAGACGGTACCGACGTCATCGACGTTCATTTCCACATTATAATCTTCGATTTGTTTCTTGATTATAGCCGTAATTTCTTCTGGCTTCATATTCATTATTCGTCCGTCACCCCATTCGTCGCGTCAGCCTGGAGCAGGCTATTCTGCATATCCTGCAGATGCCGCTTAAGGCTGCCGTCTATTAATTTATCGCCAATTTGGATGACCATGCCGCCGATAAGCGACGGATCGACGTAGTACAGCGGTTCTATCTGCTGTCCCGTCATGGCTTCCAGGCTGGCTACGAGCTTGGTCTGTTCTTTCTTGGACAGCGGCTTGACGACGCGGATTTTGGCCACTTCGATGTTCTGAGCCTTACGGGCCAAATCGATAAACCCGTCAATGCCCAAAACCAAAGCCGCTTCACGGCGCCGGTCGATCATGACATACATGAACTGCATGACCATCGGCGACACGCTGTCCCCAAAAATCTTTTTCAATGTGTCCTTTTTGGACTGCGGCGGTACGAGGGGATGATTCAGGAATTTCCATAAATCGGGATTTTCCTGAAACGTATCCCGTACGCCTTTTAATTCTGTTCCGAACTCGGTAAGCTTCTTCTGTTCGCTGGCAATGTCAAACATAGCCTGGCTGTATTTGCTGTAGATCGTTTCGGGTATCATAAGATCAGTTCCCCTTTACGCGCTGCGTCTGGATCTGGTCAATGCAGTCGGCTACGAGTTTCGCGTTCATATCGGAATCGATATTCTTCTTGAGCAGTTTTTCTGCCACAGCCATCGACAGATTGACTACTTCCTTACGCATTTCCCGGATAGCCGCTTCCCGTTCATTGGCGATTTCAGCCTGGGCAATCTGTTTTTCCCGGGCGATCTGATCGCGAATGGCTTCGAGCTGGGCCTGTGCTTCTTTATCGGCCTGCTTTACCGCCTTGTCGACGATGGCCTGCGCTTCTGCACGGGCATCGCGGATCTGAGCTTCATAATCGGCTCTCATCTTTTCAGCCGTTTCTTTAGCTTTCGCGGCATCGCTGAGATCGGAGGCAATCTTATTGCGGCGGTCTTCCAGCACTTTGAGCAGCGGTTTGTAAGCGAACTTCGCCAAAATAGCAACTAAGACGAAGAAGTTGATAAACTGGAACAGCAAGGTACCATTAATACTAACCAATGTACTTCCCTCCCCGGCTGTATAGTAGAATCATTCAGATTAAAGCAGGCTGACGAACGGATTGGCAAAGACCAATACGATGGAGATGACAGCTGCGATAATCGGCATGGATTCGATCAAGCCGATGGAGATAAGCATGTTGACCAAGAGTTTGCCGCCCATTTCAGGCTGACGAGCCGTACCTTCGAGCATTTTCGATGCGGCATGACCGTCACCGATAGCAGCGCCGAGAGCTGCCAAACCAATACCCAAGCATGCACCAAAAGCGGACAATGCCAATACGATAGCTTTTTCCATAATAAATAACCTCCTAGTTTCTGTGAATAAGATGAAAATTTCAGTGTAAAACAGTATCCGGCACGATTAGTCGTCTGCAAAAGACGGAGCCAGATAAGACGTGGTCAGGATCGTAAAGATAAATGCCTGAATGAGACCGATGACCAGGCTGAACACCAGCCAGATGATTGGAATGCCGATAGGCACGAGGAAGTACAGGACTTCCAACAAAATTTCCCCGGCCAGTATATTGCCAAATAGACGGAAGGCCAACGTTAACGGTTTGGTAATTTCTTCCATCAGATTGATGATAACAAATGGCGCAAAGGGTTTAAAGAAGCTCTTGAAATGTTTTTTGAACCCCTGGTTCTTCAAGGCCATAAAATGGACCATAAAAGAAGATACCAGTGCCAGGGCGACAGTCGTATTCAAGTCATTCGTCGGCGAAGCCAGGATTTCCGGATTCGGAATCATGCCCAATTCGTTGGCGAACAGGATGAATAAGAACATGGTCAATAAGACCGATACGACTTGGCCGTATTTCGGTCCCAACGTTTCCCTGAACTGATCGAGGAGGGATTCGATGACCATTTCCATGGCATTCTGCAGGCCCGACGGGACGAGGGAACGTCCCCTTGTGGCAGAGACGGTGACGATGATAACCAGCGCTGCAACGAGCCAGGTCATCATCAGCGTATCCAGGTTCACATTCAGACCCAGAAGCTGAACGACCACATGATGCCCTGCATGTAATTCCATACGCAATACCTCCTTTCCTTTACCGTCTGAAGCGTGCGGTCAACACATCTGCAAAGATCAGGACGCGGTATGAAAAGATACCGGCCACGGCAGCTCCCAGTGAAATGGACGGGAACTGCAAGATCACGATGACGGCCAGGCAGACGAAAATCAGCCGGAACACGGCACCGCCGCGGATGAATGCCGCCGCCTGCTCGGGCGGCAGTTTCAAGGCCCGTACCGAACGGCTGCTGAGCATGAAAAAATAGACGATGTTCAAGCCGCTGCCGATACACCAGCCACTTATGTACTGCCACCACCCGCCCAGTAAGAGCACGGCGGCGACGATACATGTAAAACCAATGAGTTTGCAAATTGTTGCCTTCACATAGGTGTAAAAAGCTTCCATAGACTATCCTCCGCGGTTCTCATCGGCTCGATGACGATCCATTCCGGCGGGATTCATCCCGTTCATAGGACAAGGCTTTTTTGTAAAGCGTCCAGAACCCGGAAACGGCACCGATCAGGGAAAAGAGGATCAATCCCCACGGCGATGTGCCCGTATAGACATCGATAAAACGGCCGATGGCGACGCCGACGCAGATGCAGACAAAGAGCGACAGGCCGAGAGATGCGGCAATGGCAACGATGTCTAAAAGCCTCATAGAAGACCTTTTGTCACTGTGAGAATCATTCTTTTTTCTCATAGCACACACACTCCTGCTCAGGCGATAGCAGTCTTTCCACAACCGCGCCGCGCATAGAAAACCTACGTTTAGCCGCGATTATTGCTTATTTTAGCACGGAAAAACAGGAAAATCAACACAAAATGAAAGAAAAAGCGAGTATATAGCTAAAAACTATTCTCAATATAACTGAAGCTTATTTTAACGGCAGAAGTCGTCAGGAACGGCTTCCTTGCCGGCAAAAACATGGAGAATGGCTTCGACGATGCGCCGCGATGCCTGGCCGTCGCCATAGGGATTTATGGCGTTGCTCATGGCGTCATAAGCGGCCTTGTCGGTCAAGAGGCGCTTCGTTTCTTCATAGACGACGTCTTTATGCGTGCCGATGAGGCGGACCGTCCCGGCTTCCACGGCTTCCGGCCGTTCCGTCGTATTGCGCAGGACCAGAACCGGTTTGCCAAGAGACGGCGCTTCTTCCTGGATGCCGCCGGAATCGGTCAGTACCAGATAGCTGAGGCTCATGAGGTTGGCAAAGGGTTCATATTCCATGGGGTCGATGAGATGGATCCGGTCGATGCCGGACAGTTCATCTTCGACGACCTTGCGGACTTTCGGGTTGCGGTGGACGGGAAAGACGATTTCCGTATCGGGAATCTCTTCGATGATGCGGCGCAGGGCCTTATAGATATGGCGCATGGGCTCGCCGAGGTTTTCCCGACGGTGCGTCGTCAAGAGGATGACTCGGTGGTGCTTGAAGTCCACCGATTTCAATTGGTCGCCGAAGTCATAGTCGCCGGCAACGGTCGTCATCAAGGCGTCGATGACGGTATTCCCCGTTACGTAAATCTGAGACGGATCTATATTTTCACGGACGAGATTGGCCCGTGCCGTCGAGGTCGGGGCAAAATGAATGGCCGCAATGGCCCCGGTGAGCTTGCGGTTCATTTCTTCCGGGAACGGCGAATATATATCCCCTGTCCGAAGGCCGGCTTCGACGTGGCCGACGGGGATCTGCTGATAATAGGACGCCAGGGCCCCGGCAAAGGTCGTCGTCGTATCGCCGTGAACGAGGACCAGATCCGGCTGTTCTTTGGCCAGGACATCCTTGAGACCCAGGAGCGACTTCGTCGTAATATCGTATAAGGTCTGGCCCTTGGCCATGATGTCCAGGTCGTAATCCGGCGTAATCCGGAACAACTCCAGGACCTGGTCGAGCATCTGGCGATGCTGGGCCGTGACGGCAACGACCGTCTGAATGCTGTCGGCATGTTTCTGTAATTCCTTGACGACCGGTGCCATTTTAATCGCCTCCGGCCGCGTGCCGAATACAGTCATTACCTTAATCATAATACAAATTCCTCCTTATATGACGAACCGATTCTTCCCGTCATGGTTTGCGGGTCGAATCGGTCGTTGATTTACGCAGTATGCCGATGCGCTTTGCCGAGTAGATGATAACGGCAAGAACGACCAAGACAGTCACGATCCCCGTCTGATAGCTTACGTTGGCTACGAAGAGGGCGACGATGCCTAACATCATGCTGACAAAATACATGATCAGTACGGCTTGCTTCTGTGTCATACCCAGGGCCAGGAGACGATGGTGCAGATGACCCTTATCCGGCTGAAATATGGGAACGCCGCTCATCCGGCGTCGGATGATGGCGAAGGTCGTATCGAGAATGGGAAGGCCTAAGGCGATGATGGGCACGACCAGTGCCACCGTCGCCGCCGTCTTGACCAGGCCGAGAACGGCCGAGACGGCCAGGGTATATCCGAGAAGCATACTCCCCGTATCGCCCATGAAGATTTTGGCAGGGTTAAAGTTGTACTGCAAAAATCCCAAGGCTGCACCGGCCATGGACACAATGATGAGGGCCGGCAGGAATTGATTGAGGTTTACCGCCAAGAGGAACATCGAAATCGAGGCGATGAAGGCTACGCCGGCAGCCAGTCCGTCCAGACCGTCGATGAGGTTCACCGTATTGGTAAAGCCGATGATCCAGAAAATCGTCACCGGAATGGCAATGACTTCCGGCAGGACCAGGATATCTCCGAAAGGATTGGTCAGCCATTCGATTTGAATGCCGAAGGCCACGGGAATACAGGCCGCTGCAATCTGGCCGACGAGCTTGACCCGGGCCGGGATGTTGCAGATATCGTCCCAAATGCCGATGGCGACGATGGCCGTACAGCCGAGGAGCATGCCGATGAGTTCATGGTGCAGGGGCACGCAGAACAAGACGGCCGCCATAAAGCCGATATAAATAGCCAGCCCGCCGAGCCGCGGGATGACATGAGTATGTACCTTTCTTGCATTGGGCCGGTCCACGGCGCCAACCTTGATGGCCACCTTCTTGACGCCCGGCGTCAAAAGATAGGAAACGACCAAGGCAATGATAAAGGGTACAACATATTGGAGCACAACACACGCCTACTTTCCGTTAATCTATCATCAGTTGGTCAGACTGCGCATGGGCGCCGGAATGCGGCCGCCGCGGGCAATGAATTCATCTGACTTATATTTATTGACATTGATAATCGGGCAATGGCCGAGAAGGCCGCCAAACTCGACGTTATCGCCGACGCCCTTGCCCGGTACGGGGATGACGCGGACGGCCGTCGTCTTGTTGTTGATCATGCCGATGGCTGCTTCATCGGCGATGATGGCCGAAATGGTCGACGCCGGTGTATCGCCGGGAATGGCGATCATATCGAGGCCGACAGAGCAGACGCAGGTCATGGCTTCGAGTTTTTCAAGGCTCAGGCTGCCGCGGCCGACGGCTTCGAGCATGCCCTTGTCTTCGCTGACCGGAATGAAGGCGCCTGACAGGCCGCCGACGCGGGACGAAGCCATGAGGCCGCCCTTCTTGACGGCGTCATTTAAAAGCGCCAGGGCTGCCGTCGTACCGCAGGCCCCGCAGCTTTCAAGACCCATTTCTTCAAGAATGGAAGCCACACTGTCACCGACAGCCGGTGTCGGTGCCAAGGATAAGTCGATGATGCCAAAGGGCATATTGAGGCGTTTCGACGCTTCCATGGCGACCAATTGGCCGACACGGGTAATCTTAAAGGCCGTCTTCTTAATCGTTTCGGCGACGACATCGAAAGGTTCGCCCTTCACGTTTTCTAGGGCTACTTTTACGACGCCCGGGCCGCTGACGCCGACGCTGATACAGGAATCGCCGTTAGTGACGCCGTGGAAGGCGCCGGCCATGAAGGGATTGTCTTCTACCGCATTGGAGAAGACGACCAGTTTGGCACAGCCTAAGGCATCCTGTTCCTTCGTCCGTTCGGCCAAATCCTTAAAGACCCGCCCCATTTCAGCGACGGCATCCATGTTGATGCCGGCCTTCGTCGAGCCGACGGCAACGGAGCTGCAGACGAGATCGGTCACAGCCAGGCTTTCGGCGATGGAATCGATGAGGATCCGGTCGCCCTTGCTCATGCCCCGTTCGACGAGGGCCGAAAAGCCGCCGATGAAGTTGATGCCGATCGTCTTGGCCGCCTTATCAAGGGTCCGGGCGATATCGACATAACTCGTCATATCGCTGGCCCCGGCGACGAGGCTGATGGGCGTCACAGACACGCGTTTATTGATGATGGGCACGCCGTATTCGCGGGAAATGGCTTCCCCCGTCTCTACCAGGTGCTCGCCGTAGCGCGTAATCTTATCGTAAATGTTGCTGCACAACGTCTTGCCGTCACTGGCACAGCAGTCGAGGAGACTGATGCCCATGGTAATCGTCCGGACGTCAAGGTTGTTCTTTTGAATCATTTGATTCGTTTCAAGTACGTCATGGATTGTCAGCATATTCCCTCTCCTTAGCCCACACGATGCATGGCATCAAAAATAGCCTGGTTCTGGGCTCTGATTTCGACACCGAGGGTTTCACCCTTCTGCTTGAGCAAATCCTGAAGAGTATCTAAATCAATATCTGCAGGGTCCATATCAACAATCATGGCCATGTTGAAAATGCCATCTAAAATAACCTGATTAATGGTCAGTATATTTACCTTATGTTCCGCCATGATCTGACTGACGGCGGCGATGATACCCGTACGGTCCACGCCGACTACCGTGATTACAACTTTCACAGCTGCCCACCCCTTTGAGTTAGATTCTACGCTCCCCATTATAGCACAGGTAACGCAGTAAATGCCACTTTCGGCCCATGAAAAGGCCTTATGATACGAAAATCGAGTAAATCATTTCGATTTGAAAGAAACTTTCTATGCATCCAAAGCCTTACTGATGAGGGACTTCCCTTCTTCAAGAAGCTTTCCGGCCTGTTCCTGGGAGACGAAGCTTTCGGCATAGAGCTTATACATGTCTTCCGTTCCCGACGGGCGGGCTGCGACCCAGCCGTCATCGGTCGTAATCTTGACGCCGCCGATAGCCGAATTGCCGTAAGGCGAACGGGACAGGACGGCCGTAATGGGACTGCCGCAGAGATTCTTTTCGGTTACATCCTTTTCCGTAAGCGAGCTGATCTTGTCCTTTTCTTCAAGCGTCGCCGGCGCATCGCTGCGCACGGTGTAGGGCCGGCCCAGTTCTTCACAGAGGCCTTCATAGTAAGCCAGGGGCGATTTTCCCGTAACGGCGTAGATTTCCGCTGCCAAGAGGCAGAGAATGATGCCGTCCTTGTCCGTCGTCCAGACGCTGCCGTCTTTAGCGATAAAGGAAGCACCGGCACTTTCTTCGCCGGAAAAGGCGATTTTCCCGTCTTCATAGAGGGGGCCGAAATACTTAAAGCCGACGGGGACTTCATAGAGAGGTACGTCGAGTTTTTTCGCCGCCCGAGCCAGCATATCCGTCGTAACGACGGTTTTAGCGATGCCCAGACCGTCGAAATGGCGATGGGTCATGAGGTAGTGCGCAGCGACGGTCAAAAAGGCGTTGGCCGTAATCATGCCGTCCGTGCCGCAGACGATGCCGAAACGGTCATAGTCGGGGTCATTTGCCAAAATGAGGCGATAATCGGCTGCCTGACCGGTAACGGCCGACATGACGTATGCCGACGAGCAGTCCATACGGACCTTGCCGTCGTGGTCGTAATTCATAAAGGTGAACTGCGGATCGTACGTATCGTTAACAAAAGACAGGTTCAAATGGTAGCGTTCGGAAATACGGTGCCAGTAATTCATGCCCGAACCGCCGAGGGCATTGACCAAAATGGGAAGTCCGGCATCGCGGATGGCCTCCATGTCAAGGATGGACGCCAATTCAGCGACATATAAGCCTTTATAATCATAAGGGACGACAAAATCGCTCTTAGCCGCTTCTTCATAAGAAATAGCTTTGACATCCTGATTATGCCCTGCAAGGATGCGATTGGCTTCGGCTTCAATGGCCTTGGTCATGTCAGAACCTGCCGGTCCTCCCGTCGTCGGGTTGTACTTAATACCGCCGTGTTCCGGAGGATTATGGGACGGCGTGAGGATCAGTCCGTCGGCTAAGTTTTCCTTACGGTGGTCATTAAAGCGCAGGATAGCCCTTGAAACAGACGGCGTCGGGACAAAATCGCCGTCAGCGTCGACGTAGGCCGTAACCTTATTGGCCGAAAGGACCGACAAGACCGTTTCGAAAGCCAATTTCGATAAATAATGGGTGTCGGCCCCGACGAACAACGGTCCGTCGGCACCAAAGTCGTGGCGGAAATTACAAACGGCCTGGGTAATGGCCGCAACGTGGTCTGCCGTAAAACTGCCGCTGCCGGCCTGACCGCGATGGCCTGACGTTCCGAAGCGCACCTGTTGATGAGGATCAGAGGCGTCGGGATGAATCGAATGATACGCCTTGGTCATGGCGTCCAAGTCGATGTAGTCTTCCGGTCTTACTTTCGTTCCTGCTAATTCATGTACTGCCATACTATCACCTGCTTTATTATTTTGACAAGGATTCAACGATTTTATACAATAAGAAAGAGTGCTGCCAATATCCTTGCGGATACTGTCATCACAGCATCTCATCGCGGCAATTCGTTTGTTTTCATTATAACAAAAAACGCATCATTATCCTAGATAAAAATGGCTTATCATCGAGGATATCTGAAAAAGAAAGGTGGTTTCTATGACAAAGTTTATCTCTTGGAATGTCAACGGTCTGCGGGCCGTCATGAAAAAAGGATTCTTAGATACATTTAACGACCTCGACGCCGACCTGTTCTGCCTGCAGGAAACGAAGCTCCAAGAAGGCCAGATCGACATCAATCTTCCGGGCTACGAACAGTATTGGAACTACGCCGACCGCAAGGGCTACAGCGGCACGGCCATCTTTACCCGCATCAAGCCCCTGTCCGTCCGTTACGGCATGGATAAGGACGAACACAATCACGAAGGGCGTTTAATTACCCTCGAGTTTGACGACTACTTCTTCGTCACCTGCTACACGCCCAATTCGCAAAGCGAACTGGCCCGTCTGCCCTACCGCATGCAGTGGGAAGACGACTTTAAGGAGTACCTCCTGTCCCTCCATCAGGAAAAACCGGTCATCGTCTGCGGAGACCTCAACGTCGCCCACCAGGAAATCGACCTCAAGAACCCCAAGACGAACCGCAAGAACGCCGGCTTCTCCGATGAAGAACGGCAGAAGATGACCGACCTTCTGGCTGCCGGCTTCACCGACACGTGGCGTCACTTCTACCCTGATAAAGAAGGCGTCTATTCGTGGTGGAGCTACCGCTTTAGAGCCCGCCAGAACAACGCCGGATGGCGCATCGACTACTTCCTGACGACGACCGACCTCGACGACCGCTTAGAATCGGCTTCTATTTACACCGACATCCTCGGCAGCGACCACTGCCCTGTCGGCCTCACGTTAAAATAAAACATATATTATAGCAAAAATGAGCTGCCCCCATGTGCGGAGCAGCTCATTTCTATATAGCTAAAACTTTATCAACTGGGTTTAGAAAGCGTTATACGAATATTCGTAGTACATATCGGTCAAGAGGTCCATCTTATCACTCATTTCGACCATGAGATTGGATGCCGTATCGTAGTCTTTGGCAGCCAGGGCTTCTTTGATCTTCGAGAAAATGGACAGGCTCTTTTCCGTATCGCGGCCCAGTTCCGTACGCAGGGCGTTGATTTTGGTCCAGCGTTCGACTTCAAGGGCATTGCTGTCGCCGTCGGCATGGAGCTGTTTGGCAGCGATGACCTTGGAGAGGTTTTCCGGAATGAGGCGGTACTGGAGTTCGAGGGCCCAGCGGTTGAGGGCGCCGAGGCGGAACGATTCCATGATGCGCTTCTGGAAAGCGTCACAGGCCAGGGTATCTACTTTATCCGGATGGAGGTCGAGGGCCTTGAAGTTTTCCCAGACCGTCCGCGGTGCCTTGCCGAACATGGCATCCCGTTCTTCACTGGTGAAGTTTTCAAAGACGTCGACTTCCGAGCGATAAGCCCGGTCTTTTTCAAGATAATCTGCATCTTCGCCGGGCTTCTTGGACAGTTCAGCCAGGAGGGCTTCGCCGTTCTTACCGCTGGAGAGAGCATATTTGATGCCGTCGAGGGCGGCCAAATATCCCATGGCGATGGCGATGTAGGTATTGGTGAAGGGGTTCGGAGAACGGAGTTCGAACCGTGTAGCCGCCGGGCTTGCGATGTTGCGGATGAGGCCGATGAGGACCGAACGGTTACGGGTCTGGACGTCCGGACGATCACCGCCGAGGGCCGTTACGATGCAAACAGGGGCTTCAAAACCCGGTTTCAAGCGGTTCAGGGAGTCTGTCGTTGCCGAAACGAAGGGGTTCATGACTTCGTAGTGTTTGAGCATGCCCATGATGGCGCCGTAACCGACGACGGACAGGAAGTCGCTCTTCATATCAGACGGGTTGAAGAGGTTGACGAATTTGCCGTTCTTCATGATGGCCCCGATGCCGAAGTGTGTATGTTCACCGGAACCGGCAACGCCGTGAATCGGTTTTGCCTGGAAGGTGACTTCAAGGCCGTTTTCACGGAATACTTCACGGACGATGATACGGGCTGCGATTTCATTATCTGCCGTCTGGACCGGGTCGTTGGCAAATTTCCAGTCGACTTCGAGCTGTTCGAGGACGAAGGTCAATTTACCGGAATCGTCGATCTGGGCTTTGACGCCGCCGACTTCCTTATGGCCCATTTCCGGTTCGAGACCGTATTTTTCGAGGCGTTCGATGGTCTGTTCAAGAGCCGTACGAACGACGCCGTGCGTGCGCTGCCAATACTGTTCCTGCAATTTCTGCGAAGCCGACAAGAGGCGCGTCGCTACATCCTGGCTCGGCGTCTTGACCCAGAATTCCAGTTCCGTCGCCGTCGTGAGGACGATTTTTTCGATGTCATCGACATTGACCGACGTACCGGGCAGGCCATACTGTTTGACCAGCGCCAAGACCTGGTCACTGACGTAGTCGCAGGTGTTGCGGAGGATCGACCGGGAGTCGATGTAGCCCGTGGCATGACGAAGGAAGCTGGGAATACGCAGAGTCCCTACGGGTTTTCCCGTTTCCGGGTCGATATTGTCGTCGTTGTAGTCGACGAACCAGCTGACCGACGGGTCGGCTTTGATGTCGACGCGGGCATTGGACAAGATGGCGATGCCCGGCAGGACGACGGACGAACCATCGGTCTGGAATGCCGTCGCATTGAAGAATTTATCGTAGTCATCAAAGAAAACGCTGATAGGAATCTTTTCGTCCGTATCATTGCCTGCCAAATCGATGCCTACGAGGGATACGAATTTGATTTCCGGATGCTGTTCCAATAAAGCCAGCACCCCTTCTTTACCATACTGACCTGCCGGAATTACGTATACCAACTCATCTTTTGTCATTATGACTCCTCCTTTAGGTGAAAAAAAGACTCCGATCCCACAGTCGGGATTCGGAGTCTTCCTTGACTCTTGTTTCATGATTTATTTTGTTTTCAAATCATGTTAAAATAATACAATCATTTAGTCTATTTGTCAATAGATTTTTAAGGAATCTATGGCAATCAACGATGTTGTAAAATTTCTCGAACAATCTGTGAAACAACCTTGCCATCGGTCCGTCCCTGCACTTTCGGCATGACGAGCTTCATGACAGCCCCCATCTGAAGGCCTTCCTGACCTTTAATGGTATCGGTGACGATTTGGCGGACTTCATCTTCCGTCAGCTGCTTCGGCATGTACTTTTCCAGTACTGCCATTTCAGCCTTCGTTTCTTCGACTAAGTCGGCACGGCCGGCTTTTTCGAATTCAGCTAATGACTCCCTGCGTTGTTTCATTTCTTTGGCAATGACGGCGCCGACACCGGCATCGTCGAGTTCGCAATGACCGCCGTCGATTTCCGCGTTGCGGATGGCCGAACGGACCATACGAATAACGGACAAAGCCGTCTTACCGGCTTCTTTGGCTTTCATTGCCTCTTTCATGTCCTGAAGAAGTTCGTTCTTAAGAGACATGGTATCACCCTTCTTACATTAACGATTATGCTCTGTACTTCCGTTTCCGTGCTGCTTCGGACTTTTTCTTTCTCCGTACACTCGGTTTTTCGTAGTGTTCACGTTTCCGAACTTCGGAAAGAACACCAGCCTTTTGGCAAGAACGTTTGAAGCGGCGAAGAGCGCTGTCTAACGTTTCGTTTTTACCAACTCTGATTTCTGCCATTCTGTTATCCCTCCCTCCAAGGTATGATAGGGAGTGCTGTTACTGCACACAATGAAATTATACTCAGATTATGGCTGTTTGTCAATAACTTATGAGGTTCTGATACGATTTATCAGAACTTTGTCAACGCCCTTGGAGTCGGCTTTCACCTGCATCGGCCCCGGATCGAATAAAACTTTCCGCTATGGAAATTGTTTTTTTTCATCGTACATTTATCCGTTACGGCACGTATATTCTGTCAATTGTAAAGACAAGCCCCGACCATGAAGCGGACGAAGGAAAAGTAATCCCGCGTATCACTCAAACGAATTTCTACGCCGCGGCCCCGCGCGGTTCTCTCCTTTATAAAGGACAAGGCGTCGCCATCGCCTTTAAGGCTTTGAAACGCTTCATCCCGCCGGACCAGGACCGATCCCCGGCTGGCGGCGACGAGAGCCGTAAAGGTTTCCATGTTGGGAATGAAGTAAAATTTTAATACCATCATCAAGACCTCCTTCGCCGCATCGCGGCCGTGTGGTTTCTTCCCTTCTCTATTATAAGAATACCGTCATATAGGTCTTGATACAATGAAAATTCAGCCGTATACTATAATAAAACAGCCAAATAAAGAGGTGTCCCCATGATATTGACAGACTGTTCTATCCCGGTCGACGACCGATCCCAAGAAATAAAACCCCACGGAAACGCAGCCTTCCCCTGTGCCGGCTACACCGTCCATTACCAGCAGGAAATAGGCGATAACGTCCCCTGGCACTGGCACGATGAACTGGAAATCATCTACATCGCAGGCGGGAAAATGACCGCAAAGGTCCCGGCTCACACGTTCCATCTGACCGCCGGCGATATATTGGCCGTCAACGGCAATACCCTTCATGCGGCCCTGGCCAATCCGGAATGCGACCTGCGCTCCTTTGTCTTCAGTCCGTCGCTGATTTCCGGCAGTGACGACTCGATTCTATGGGTGAAGTATATTCGTCCCCTCCTCACCTGTCCGGCCTTTTCGGCCTTTTACTGCCGGGGAAGCCAAGACGACACGACAGCTCGCCGCTTCCGCACCGCTTTTAAAGCCATGACGGACGAACCGTCAGGCTTTGAATTTACCGTCCGAGAAGAACTGTCACAAATCTGTCTCTTTCTGTACGATCAATTCCGTCCCGACGGAGATGCCCCTTCAGAGATGCAAAGTCTTGACGAAGAACGGATCAAAAAGATGTTGACTTATATCCACACCCACTTTGAAGAACCCCTCACCGTCACCGATATTGCCGACGCCGCCGCAATCAGCCAGCGTGAATGCCTGCGCTGCTTTCAAAAGACGATCCAGTTGTCGCCCATCCAATACGTCTTAAAATACCGGATCATGCAGGGCGCTGACCAGCTCTTGACGAAGCCGACTAAGAGCATTGCCGCCATCGCCGCCGCCTGCGGCTTCGACAGTCAGAGCCACTTTGCCAAGACCTTTAAGCGCTTTTATGCCCATACGCCTCGAGAATACCGAAAAAAACACGGCGAAAGCCGAAGCACAGATCCGGGCCGAAGCGAATGAGCGTCGAACCGACCTCAGAGAAGATACAGAAAAACCGTCAGGAACGTCGATTCCTGACGGTTCATTTTTTTGCTTATCCCGGGTTGGGGATTATCCGCGTAAAAAGTTCAGCGGATGAACTTGCCAAAGACGTAGTTGCCGTAAGAAAGTCCTCTATCGCTTAGGCGGACCCATTCTTTCGTATTTTCCAAAAGGCCCTGAGCGACGAGCGAATCGATGACCGGACCGAAATCGGCTTCGATGGGCTGCCCGAAACGGCGGTCATAGTCTTCTTTATCGATGCCGACGCGGCGGCGCAGGGCTAAGAAGCAGTAGTCCTCGACGGCTCGCTTAGCGTCGATAAGGATGCGTTCGCCTTCGACGCTCCCCTTTCCGGCCCTTTCGATATACTGAGGGATATTGGCCATGTTGGCCCAGCGGGCCGTACCGTCAAAGGAGTGGGCTGACACGCCAAAGCCGATGTAGGGCTCATAGATCCAGTACTTGCTGTTGTGTTTCGATTCAAAAGGCCCTTTTGCATAACTTGAAATTTCATAGTGGTGGAATCCCAGGTCGTGCATCTGATCGTGGACGGCCTGGCCCATGGCTTCGACAACCTCGTCATCGGGAAGTGTCCAAAGGCCCTTAGAAAGACCGTGTTTCAAAGGCGTCCCGTCTTCGACGATGAGGCTGTAAATCGAGGCGTGGTCCACGGGAAGGTCTCCCAAGCGCTGAACATCGCGCCGGACGTCCTCGACGGTTTGGCCCGGCAGGCCGTACATCAGATCGATAGACAGGTTGCGGATGCCGGCGTCCCAGGCGGCACGAAGGGCCCGCTCCCCTTCCTTTGCCGTGTGAATGCGGCCCAAAAAGGACAGCATCTCATCGGAAAAAGATTGGATGCCGAGACTCAAACGGTTGATGCCGTAGGAAACGTAGGCTGCCGCCTTTTCCCCGTCGAGGCTTTCCGGATTGGCTTCGATCGTAATTTCAGCCTCCGCCGTAACCTCGAAGGTCTGCCGCAGCTGCCGAAGGATGTCTCCCACGGCCTTTGCGGAAAGAATGGACGGCGTACCGCCGCCGATATAAATCGTATCGACGGACTTCCCGGCATAGGGCGTGGCCGCAATTTCCCGGCAGAGGGCCGGAACATATCTTTCCAGATAGCGTTCGAGGCCGCTGTAGGAGGGAAAATCGCAGTACAAACATTTATGCCGGCAAAAGGGAATGTGAACGTATAAGCCTAGCATTACGATTCGTCGACTTTGAGGACAGCCATGAAGGCTTCCTGAGGAATTTCGACGGTGCCGAACTGTTTCATCCGCTTCTTGCCTTCCTTCTGTTTTTCAAGGAGCTTGCGCTTACGGGAAATATCGCCGCCGTAGCATTTGGCCAAAACGTCTTTACGCAGGGCCGCTACATTTTCGCGGGCGATGATCTTATTGCCGACAGCGGCCTGGACGGGGATCTGGAAGAGCTGGCGCGGAATGAGGCTGCGCAGCTTTTCGACCAGGGCCCGGCCGCGGCGGGCGGCAAAGTCGCGGTGGACGATGACGCTCAAGGCGTCGACGACGTCGCCGTTAATGAGGATGTCCATCTTGACCATAGGCGACGACTGGTAGCCGTTGAGCTCATAGTCGAGGGACGCATAGCCGCGGGTCGCCGACTTCAAGACGTCGAAGTAGTCGTAAAGGATTTCGCACAAAGGCAGGTTATAGACCAAGGAGACCCGCGTATCGTCGAGGTAGTCCATGGTGACGTACTGGCCGCGGCGGCTCTGGGAAATTTCCATGACCGTACCGACCATGTCCTTGGGGATGATGATCGTCGTCTTGACCAAGGGTTCTTCGATGTGGTCGACCTTGGTCATATCGGGCATCTGCGACGGGTTGTCGACTTCGACCATCGTCCCGTCCGTGCAGTAGACGCGATAAATAACCGACGGCGCCGTCGTAATCAGGGACAGGTCGTATTCCCGTTCCAACCGTTCGCGGACGACGTCCATGTGGAGGAGGCCCAAGAAGCCGCAGCGGAAGCCGAAGCCTAAGGCCGACGACGTTTCCGGTTCAAAGAGCAGGGCCGCGTCGTTGAGATGGAGTTTTTCCAAGGCGTCGCGCAAATTATCGTAATCATTCGTTTCGACCGGGTAGAGGCCGCAGTAGACCATGGGCACGGCCCGTCGATAGCCCGGCAATGCTTCCGACGCCGGCCGTTCGGCCAAGGTAACCGTGTCGCCGACGCGGCAGTCGCGGACGTTCTTCATGCTGGCTGCCAAATAACCGACGCTGCCGCAGCCGAGAGACGGCACGGGATGCATCTGAGGCAGGAAGACGCCCGTTTCGATGACTTCAAATTCTTTGCCCGAAGCCATCATGCGGATCCGCTGGCCCGGCTTTAAGCTGCCTTCCATGATGCGGATGTTAGCGATAGCCCCCTTATAGGCATCGAAGTGGGAGTCGAAGATGAGGGCCCGCAAGGGCTTATCTTCTTCGTCGGCCGGGGCGGGAATGCGCTGGACAATGGCTTCCAGGACCTGGTCGACGCCGAGGCCCGTCTTGGCGCTGATCATGATAGCGTCGGAGGCATCGAGACCGATGACGTCTTCGATTTCCTTGCAGACTCGGTCCGGGTCTGCACTGGGCAGGTCGACCTTATTGATGATGGGGATGATTTCTAAGTCATGTTCCAAGGCAAGGTACACATTGGCCAAGGTTTGGGCTTCGACGCCCTGGGTGGCGTCGACGATGAGCAGGGCCCCTTCGCAGGCGGCCAGGCTTCGCGATACTTCGTAGTTGAAGTCGACGTGCCCCGGCGTATCGATGAGGTTCAGCGTATACTGTTTGCCGTCTTTGGCATCATAAATGAGGCGGGCCGACTGCGCTTTGATAGTAATGCCTCGTTCTCGTTCAAGGTCCATCGTGTCGAGTAACTGGGCTTCCATTTCCCGTTCGGGCACAGTGCCGGTCATTTCCAGCATCCGGTCGGCCAAGGTAGACTTGCCGTGGTCGATATGAGCAATGATTGAAAAGTTTCTGATATGATCTGTGGACACCGTATGTTTCCCCTCTTTCTTATTGGATGACGCCGCCGCCGAGGACGCGTTCCCCTGTTTCTTCATCGTAGAGCACGAGGGCCTGGCCGGCCGTAACGGCACGCTGGGCTTCATCGAACTCGACGCGCATGTCGTCGCCGTCAGGATAGACCGTGCAGGGCGATTCGTTAGCCGCATAGCGTATCTTGCCGAGGGCCCGGAAGGGCGCTGTCGGCACCTGTTCGACCCACGTCGCTTCGCTGGCTTCGACAGTCTTTGAAAACAGGTCTTTTTCCGAACCGACGATGACCCGATTATGTTCGACGTCTAAGGCCGTGACGTAGTAGGGACCGCCGGGACCGCCGAGGTTGAGTCCCCGCCGCTGGCCGACGGTATAGGCGGCAATGCCCTGATGACGGCCGATGACGCGGCCCGATTCATCGACGAAGTCGCCGGGCTTAAAGATATCCTTCTGTTCCTTTTCCAAAAAGCCCTTGTAGTCGTTGTCGGGAATGAAGCAAATATCCTGACTTTCGGGCTTGTTGAAGACCGGAAGGTTCCACTCTTTGGCCAGTTTCCGCGTGTCGGCCTTCTCGAGATCGGCCATGGGGAACAGGAGGTGCGGCAAGATGTCCTGGGTCAGCTGATAGAGGACGTAGGACTGATCTTTGCGGCGGTCTATACCGCGTAAGAGCGAATAGATTCCCGTCTGTTCGTCTTTTGCCAGACGGGCGTAATGGCCGGTGGCCAGGAAATCGGCGCCAAACTGCTTGGCTTTTTCCCAGAGCAGGCCGAATTTAATAAATTTATTGCAGGCAATGCAGGGATTGGGCGTCTTGCCCCGGCGATAGGAATCGACGAAATAGTCGATGACATCGCGGCGGAACAGTTCGCGGAAATCCAAGGTATAATGGGGAATGCCCAGAACCGAAGCGACGGCTTTGGCGTCGTCGACGGAACTGAGGGAACAGCAGGCGTGGACGTTGTCGATGGTGCAGGCCGGGTCTTCTTCCCACAGGCGCAGGGTGATGCCGATGACGTCATACCCTTGCTGCTTTAAAAGACCGGCTGTAACCGAGCTGTCGACGCCGCCGCTCATAGCTACTGCGACTCGTTTCATGTCTAATCTCCTCTACTGGTCGTCACGGCGTCCCGGATCCGGGACACGGCGTGTTCAATATCTTCTGTCGTATTGTCTTTGCCGACGGACAGGCGGATGCTGCTGCGCAGCCACTTTTCTTCGACGCCCATGGCCTGTAGGACGTGGGACGCTTCGACGGCACCGGCTTCGCAGGCCGACCCGGCCGATACGGCAATGCCCTGTAAATCGAGGGCGATGAGTAAAATGGCACTGTCCACCCCGTCGACGCTGAAGTCGATGATATTGGGCAGAACCTGACGGCGATTGCCGTTTAAGCGGAACCGATCGTCGCCTTGAATGAGCTTGTCATAGACGATGTCGGTCAAAACCCGGGCGGCTTTGGCCCGATCGTCCCGTTCTTTTTCAAGTAAGGCCGCTGCCTCGCCGAAACCGACGATGGCGGCGACGTTTTCGGTCCCTGCCCGCAGGCGGTGTTCCTGAGGACCGCCGTAGGCTTCGGCTGTCACCTTGAGTCCGTGGCGGATATACAAGGCACCGACGCCTTTGGGACCATAAATCTTATGGCTGCAGACGGTGAGCATGTCGATATTTTCTTCCATAGGCCGGACGGGCAGATAGCCGAAGGCCTGAACGGCATCGACATGAAAGGCAACGCCTTTTTCCTTGGCTACTGCTCCGATGGCAGCAATGGGCTGGATCATGCCCGTTTCATTGTTAGCGTACATGACCGAAATGAGGGCCGTATCGTCCCTGATGGCAGCTTCCACATCGTCTGCTGAGACGCAGCCGTCTCCATCGACGGGGACGTAGGTCACGTCATAGCCCTTTTCTTCCAGGGCCTGGAAAGTTCTCAGGACGGCATGGTGTTCGACGGCCGTCGTAATGACGTGGCCGCCCTTGGGAAAATTGGCCCGCAGATAGCCTAAAACAGCCAGGTTATCCGCTTCCGTTCCGCCGCTGGTAAAGACCAGGTCTTCACCACTGACACCGAGGCAGTGTGCGACTTGACCGCGTGCCTTCTGAACGGCAGCCCGAGCCTGTTGACCAAAGTAATGGAGGCTCGACGGATTGCCGTAAGATGTCGTCAGATACGGCATCATGGCGTCCAGGACGTCCCGATCCATAGGCGTCGCTGCGGCATTATCTAAATAAATGCGTTTCATTTATGATTCTTACTCCTATATGGACAAAAAGCTATGAAAAAAAATAGCTTAATCTTTATAATACCATAGGGCGGCCCTTTTGTATATCCGTCCTTTTGACATATGGCCGTCATCAGGACTTGGCGTACAGGCTGGGCACGCCGTCGACGTCGGCACACTTGGTGTTGCACGTCGCTCCGCTGCAGACCCAAAAGGCGCCGTAGGGCCCGGTCCTTTTCTGGAAGGTCCCCTTCTTACAGCGCGGGCAGGGATAGGGCGACGGTTTGGCCTCCCCGTCCTTCCCCTCTTCGGTAATAGGTTCCGTATGGCGGCACTTGGGATAGTTGCTGCAGCCGTAAAAGTCGCCGTACTTGCCGTGGCGCTTGACCATGGGGCTGCCGCATTCCGGGCAGGCCTTGGCGCCTTCGGCTTTCATGACGACGCCGCCGGCAGCCGTGACCAAGGCTTTTAAGAAATCGAGTTGGTCGCGGAGGAAGGCTTCGAGGTTGTCCTTCCCGAGGCTCATCTGATAGAGCCGTTCTTCCCAAATGGCCGTTTCATCGGGATAGAGCATTTCGTCGGGCAAAGCGTCGACGAGGAGATAGGCATTGTCCGTCGGCTTGAGGTATTTCTTTTTCCCTTCGGCCATGAGGAACTTCCGCTGGATCAGCTCTTGAATGATCGTCGCCCGCGTCGCTTCGGTACCGATGCCCTGGACTTCTTTCAATTTCTTCTTCAGGCTGTCATCTTTGACGTATTTATAAATCTCTTTCATAGCCGCCAATAAGGTCGACGGCGTAAACCGCGGCGGCGGCTTGGTGGCCTTCTTGTCAACCTGGCCGTTTCGGTAATGGACGGCATCGCCTTTGCGGACGACGGGAAGTTCTCCCTTTTCTTCGTCGTCTTCATTCTTGTCGCTCTGATAAAGGGCTTTCCAGCCAAGAACGGTAACGGCCTTGCCGTGGGCGACGAAGGTCTCGTCGGCGCAGTCGATGGTAATCCGCGTCTGGTCGTATTCGTGGATGGGATAGAACTGGGCCAGATATGCCTGGGCAATGAGGTAATATATGCGCTGCTGGACGGCAGTCAATTTGTCGAAAGGGCAAGGAACGGTCGTCGGGATGATGGCGTGATGGGCCGTAATCTTGCTGTCGTTCCAGGCCCGACTCTTGATCTTGCCGTCAGCCCCGGCCGCCCATTCAGGAAGCTTCCCGGCCGGGATGGCCGCGATATTCGCTAAGATGCGGGGCACGTCTTTTCGCTGATTGAGGGGCAGGTATTCACAGTCCGAGCGGGGATAGGTCGTAAGCTTCCGTTCGTACAGGGTCTGGGCCGTGTCGAGGACCTGCTGGGGCGTGTAGCCGTAGCGCTTGCCTGCGAGGACCTGGAGGGACGACAAGGATAAGGGCAAACGCTGGGGTTCTTTCTTCTTGGATTTCTTATTCTCGACGATGGTTCCGTCGGGATTGGCCACTAAGCGGGATAAGATATCCTTCGCCGCTTCTTCTTTGATACAGCGCCCTTCGGAATCGAGGCCGGCCTGGGTATCCTTCGGCTGCCACTGGGCGCGGATCATGCCATTTTTATGCTCAAAATCGGCTTTCACGACGTAATACGTAACCGGCACGAAATCGTCGAGTTCCCGCTGGCGGCGGACGACGAGGGCTAAGGTCGGCGTCTTGACTCTTCCGATGGGAAAGACGACGCGATGGCCCTGACGACGAGCCGACAAGGTATAGGCTCGGGACAGGTTCATGCCGATGAGCCAGTCGGCCCGGCTCCGAGCTAAGGCCGAATCCTTCAAGTGGACGAAGTCGCCGTTGCTGCGAAGATCGCCTAATGATTCATGGATGCTCTTTTCATCAAGGGCATTGAGGAGAATGCGCTCGACAGGCTTTTCGTTTCCCACGTAGTCGAGGATCTCATCGATGAGCAGCTGCCCTTCCCGGTCAGGGTCACCGGCGTTGACGATGGCATCGACATCGGGACTTGAAATGAGGCCTTCAATGATATGGAACTGCTCCTTGCTGGCCGGACTGATGAGGAGTTTCCATTCCGTCGGAATGATGGGTAAATCTTCCGCCTTCCAGCGTTTATATTTGGGGTCGTAGTCTTGAGGTTCGGCCTGCTGCAGGACGTGGCCGTAAGCCCAGGTGACGATGCCGCCTCCCGTACGGATACAGCCGTTTCCCCGCCGATGAGGTTCCGGCAGGCACTTAGCCAGTTCCCGGGCCATACTCGGTTTTTCGGCAATAAAAAGTTTCATACCACATCTCTCTTTCTGCAATAGACTGTACCTTATAGCATACCATATTTTGAGGTTTCTTTACAGAGTGCCATCGGCACAAAAAGCAACCCAGGCCTATACGGCTTGGGTTACTTTGGCTAATTGTCCGACGGCCCGGATGACGTTGGCAAAGGCCGGCGGAATATCGTCTTTTTCAAGGGATTGGCCAAGGAGGCGTCCGAGAATGACGCCTTTATTACTGTACAGCCAGGCAAAATAGTAGACGTACAGGGCCCGCTTATTGCGAGGGTTGACGTTCCACAACCGGCGTGCCGGATAGTCATGGTAATTGATATCCAGCTTACGGCAGGCCTTTTTGATCATGTCCGTCGTAGCCCTGGCGTGGTCGCCGCAGGCCGTGTTGATGATGCGGTCCAAATCGCGGCGCCGTCCCCTGTCGAGGAGGGTCTTGGCCAGATCCATTTCAAAACAGATTTCATGGGTAAAATAGACACCGCGTTCACCCTTGTGGGCCGCCTTGACGTCAGCGTCATACAAGGCGGCGACGGGAATCTTGAAGTATTCTAAAAGAGCTTTGATCTTAGAAATAGAGCTTTCACCGCGGGCGTTGATAAGACAGATGCCGTAGTAGTCAAAGGGTATGTTTAAGGTCACGCCGAACTGCTGGAAGCAGCCGTACTCCGTTTCGCCTTCGACGATGAGGGCGCTTCGCGAATAGAGGGCCGCCTTGACTTCCGGGAAGTGCATGATCAGGTGTTTTTCAATTTCTTCGCTGAAATGGAAACAAGAACCGCAGGCCGCTCGAACCATCCCCTGCTTATCGCGGTACAGGCGGATGATGTTGCGATAGTCGTCGATGAGGGAGTCCGTCGAATGAGTGACGATAAACAGCTGGCCCCGCAGGCCGTCGATGTTGAACAGATCCTTGAGGATCCGGCAGAACTGGGGATCTTCGTTCTGGAGAAGCTGCTGATAATAATGGAGGACCGACCGCTGCATATACGGATGCAGGTGGATTTCAGGTTCGTCGATGGAGATGATGAGCGGCAGATACCGCCTTCCTTTTTCATCGACGATGAGGTTGTGTTCCATGGGCACGGCCCGGCTGAGGGACATTTGGTAGACATGGGTAATGACGCAGAGCGCCGCCAGGGAAATGAATTTCATATTGTCCGCCCGGGGCCGATCCGTGCGGCACAAAAGCTTCGACAAGAGGAAGATATTGACGAAGTAGGAAGAATCGAGGCTGCCGACGGCCACTTCATGATGGATAAAGGCTCGCGCATCTTCTGACAAACCGTCCCAATGCTCCTCTCCCCAAGCCGAGAGCTTCTGCTCTAAGGCCCGATAGATTCGAGGAGCCACCCGCTGCTCTTCGGGAATGGTCGCCGAATAGGACACATAGCGCAGGCGGCGGATCAATTCTAAGGGCAGCTCTTCCCCCGTGTCGTCGAGGTAGAGATGGGGATACATATCGCTGATATGCATTTCCATACGGATGCGCAGGTCTTGGCGATGTTCATCGGGTTTATCGGCAAAGTACTCCTTGTCGCTCTCGAGGAGATAAAGCCCCATGGTGATGATGATGGGCTGTGACGGATCGGCATAATCGTCTTCGTCGACGTTGCGGCCGTCGCTCATATATGCCAAAAGGCGCAGGAGACCGCTCTTGCCGATGGCATTTTCCCCGACGATATAGTTTGCCTTTTCATGAAAGGTCATGTCGACATCTTGTAAGTTTCGATAATTTTGAATGCGCATGTGTGTGATATACACAACGATTCCTCCTTTTTCCGGATATCCTTACTATAGGTATTCGACAAAAAACGCGCTGCTCCCTTCTTTTGAGAGACAGCGCGTTATTCCATTTCGGCAAGGAGACTTAGCGGCCGCTTTTACGGCAAAGTTTCGCCAATCGGCGAGCCAAATCAAAGGTCGTCTGGCCTCCCTTCATCTGCCACTGCCAGTTGCCGTCGGCGACGCCGGGAACGTTCATCCGAGCTTCTGCCGGGAGGGCCAACAGATCCTGCATGGGCACGATGACCGTTTCAGCCCGGCGGCGGTAGGTGTAGGCGATGACAGCCTGTACCAGCTCTTCCGGCGAGACGTCGTCAGAAAGGTCCAGCATGCGGCGAATATGAAGCTGTTCGCTTTCAGAAAGTTCCTGTTCATACCATCCCCGAATCGTATTGTTGTCGTGGGTCCCCGTATAGGCGATGCAGTTCGGTTCTGTATCGAAGGCGCGAATGCCGTCGGAACGGTCTTTAAGATGGAACTGGAATACCTTCATACCCGGGAGATCAAGGGCGTCTTTTAAGGCGCAGACGTCATCGGTAATGACGCCTAAATCTTCGGCAACCAGGTTCAGTCGGCCCAGTTTTTGATAGACGGCGCGGAACAAATCGAGGCCCGGCCCTTCTTTCCAGGCACCGTCTTTCGCCGTCAGCGCTCCCTGAGGGACGGCCCAGTAGGCGGCAAAGCCTCGGAAGTGATCGACCCGCAGTTCATCGAAGAGGTCTTTCATGCGGCGGAAACGATCGGTCCACCACTGATAGCCGTCGGCGGCCATGGCTTCGTAATCATACAAGGGATTGCCCCAAAGCTGGCCGTCGGCACTGAAGTAGTCAGGCGGTACGCCGGCGACCGATACGGGCCGCCCGTCTTCATCGAGGTCGAACTGATCCTGATGAGCCCAGCAGTCGGCACTGTCATGGGCGACGAACATGGGCAGGTCGCCGAGGATGGTGATGCCGTTTTCTTTGGCATACGCCCGAAGCTCGTGCCACTGACGGTCGAAGATGTACTGCATGAATTTGACATGGGATACGGATCCTGCCAATTCCTTTGCATACCGCGTAAGGGCTGCGGCATCGTGGCGGCGGATGTCATCGGGCCATTCCGTCCAAGGACGCCCCTTAAAGAAATCACGGATACTGCGGAACAAGGCGTAGTCGTCGAGCCAGTAGGCATTGGCCTCACAGAAGTCCCGGAAGGGCTGCCAGGAAATGATGAGGTCCTTATCGTGAGACAGATTCCATAAGATGCGGGCCTTTTCGGCCGCCACCTCCGATGGCGGCAAGCCTTTCCCCATAGCGATGAAATCGGCGACGACGTCTTTTTTCAGCCAGCCCCAGTCACACAGTCGTTCTAAAGAAATGAGGGATTCGTTTCCGGCAAAGGCCGATTCCGAGAGATACGGCGAATCGCCGGCCAAGGGCGGCATCAGAGGCAGGATCTGCCAGACCGATTGACCGGCCGTCTTAAGGAAGTCGACGAATCGATACGCCGCCGTCCCTAAGACGCCCTTTCCGACAGCTGCCGGCAGTGACGTCGGATGGAGAAGGACGCCGCTGCGTTTCTTTTCGGCCTCACCGGCCTGTAAGATGACCGCTTCTAAGGGCGGCAGGGTCAAGGTCAGGCGGCTGTTCAAGGTCACTTCCGGTTCCATTCGCTTATTCAGGGCATTGGTAAACTTGCCGTAAGCCAATCCGTCGGTATACAGGCTGATGGTCCGAAGCGCCGACGGATTCCGGTTCATGGCGACGATGAACAGCCCGTCTTCTGCCGGTTTCCCAAAGACGTCTCGGCCGCCTTCGATGAGCCTGGCAAAGGCGTAAACGTCGCCGTCGGCGTAGAGCGGGATGAAACGGCCCGTCTGTAAGGCATCATGAGCCGTCCGCAAACGCGTCAAAGCCTTGGTCCAACCGAGAATATCCCAGTCTTCCCGTCCCCAGGGGTAGGTCCGACGGTTGTCCGGATCTTTACCGCCGGTGAGACCGGCTTCATCACCGTAATAGATACAGGGCGCACCGGGCATGGTCATCTGCCACGTCGTCAAGAGTTTCAACCTCTTTTTGGCCGTCGTTTCGACATCTTCTACGTCGGTGCCGCCGGCGGCACTCAGGACGGTCAAGATTCGTTCGATGTCATGGCTGCTGATGAGGTTGAGCATGGCATAGAAATTTTCCGGCGGATAATTTTCCCGAAGGCGGGTCAATTCATCATTCATGCGCCGTGCCTCTTTGGCTCCGGTGACAAAATCCACCATCAAGGCCCTTTGGGCGTAGTTCATGGCGCTGTCGATGTCGTAGCCCGAGAGGTATTCCCGCTGCTCGCTGTAGCTGACCTTATTCGACGCGTCTTCCCAGACTTCGCCGATGAGGACGGCGTCGGGATTTTCTTCTTTCAAGGTCTTATAGAACTGCCGCAAGAAAGGAACGGGCAGCTCGTCGATGACATCGAGGCGCCAGCCGCGGATGCCCTGATTGAGCCAGTATTTGAGGACGCTTTCTTTCTTGTTAATGATGAAATCCATGTACGACGGCGTCGTTTCCTCGACATCGGGCAGATCCGACACGCCCCACCACGATTCGTATTCATCCGGATAGTTGGTGAATCGGAACCATTCGTAGTACGGCGATTCCTTCGATTGGTAAGCGCCGACGCCGGGATAATGACCGAAGCGGTTGAAGTAGATGCTGTCGGCCCCGGTATGGCTGAAAACGCCGTCGAGGATGACGGCCATGCCGGCCTCTTTGGCAGCTTTACAGAAGGCGGCAAAGTCTTCATTGGTCCCCAGCATGGGATCGACGCGGAAATAATCGGCCGTGCCGTAGCGGTGATTACTCGAGCTTTCAAAGATGGGATTGAGGTAAATGGCCGTAATACCCAATTCTTTTAAATAAAGCAGTTTCTCCTGAATGCCCTTGATATTGCCGCCAAAAAAGTCATAATAAACGATATCGCCGACGCCTTCCCGCTTGCAGTAGTAAGGCTTATCATACCAATTACTGTGAATAACGGCCCCTTCTTTGCCCCAAAGGTTTTCTCCGTCGCCGCTGCGATAGAAGCGGTCGGGGAAAATCTGATAGACGATGGCATGCTTAAACCAGTCCGGCGTATGGGCCTCTTTGTCGTAGACCGTAATCTGATAGGCCGGCGGCGCCGCTTCATAGACGGCCCCTTCCCCGCCGAGCTGTTCGTAATTATTCCCGTAATAACGCGTCGTGTCTCCGTCGCTTACGATGAAGTAATACCATAAGAGGCAGCCCTTATCGGGAATGGGCACGACGGCTTTAAAGGCCTGGTCCTCATAAGTCATGGAGAGATGCGATTCACCGACGTTACTCTGCCACAGGCGCACCTCGGCCCGGCAATTCTCCCCCTGTCCCGAAGCCCCCAGGCGCAGGATAAGCCGGCTTCCTGACGGGACGGCACCGAAGGCAGACCGATAATAAAAATCATGAGAGTTGTGATACAGTCGTAAGTCCATAGAAAATCCTTTCTTCTTCATCAAGAATCCCCCGTCGCGCATACCCGACGGGGGACCCGATACTGAGCCCCTTACAGCTGCAGTACACTTTCATATAAACTTATATAGGCGTCAGCCGATTGGTTCCAGCTGTAATCGCTGGTCATGGCGTTGCGGACCAGCTGATCCCAAAGGGAATCGTCTTCATAATAACCGAGAGCCCGTTTCGTCGTAAACAAGAGTTCGTGGGCATTGAAATTCGGGAAGGTCAGGCCGTTGCCCTGTTTGCTGTACTTATCGAAGGGCTGTACCGTATCCTTGAGTCCGCCCGTTTCCCGGACGATAGGAATGGATCCGTAGCGAAGGGCGATGAGCTGGCTGAGACCGCACGGTTCATAGCGCGACGGCATGAGGAACATATCCGACGCAGCGTAGACCTTATGAGCCAGGGCTTCATTGAACATGATATTGGCCGAGACCTTGTTGGGATGGCGGTAAGCCAGTTCCCGGAAGGCATCTTCATAGCCGGCATCGCCGGTCCCGACCAGGACCAGCTGGACTTCGTCATCGACGAGTTCATCCATGATCCGCATGACAAGGTCCAGGCCCTTGTCTTCGACGAGGCGCGTGACCATAGCGATGAGGGGTACGCCGCGTTTGATACGAAGGCCGAGTTCAGCGCGCAGGGCGTCTTTATTTTCCCGTTTGTCCGCCCGGGCCGTATCGACAGAGTACTGCTTTTTAATGTACGGATCCGTTTCCGGATTGTAAGCATCGACGTCGAGACCATTCAAAATGCCCGACACTTTGCCGCTGTTAGCCCGGATATAGCCGTCCAGGCCTTCCCCGAAGTAGGGATAGGTGATTTCCTGAGCGTACGTCGGGCTGACCGTCGTAACCCGGTCGGCATAGACCAGGCCGGACTTCATGTAGTTGACGCAGCCGTCGCATTCGAGGTTGCCCTTATCAAAGAGTTCCTGCGGCAGGCCGATGATGTCGCGCATAATCGACGGCGGATAGATGCCCTGATACTTCAGGTTATGGATGGTATAGACCAGCTTCATATCCTTATAAAAGTCGTCGTGGCGGAAGTCTTCTTTGAGGAAGACGCCCATGAGCCCTGTATGCCAGTCGTTGCAGTGGATGATATCGGGCTTAAAGCCGACGGCGGGCAGCATGGTCAGAACGGCACGGCAGAAATAGGCAAACCGTTCGGCGTCATCGCCGTAGCCATAGAGATTGTCCCGCTTGAAATACCATTCGTTGTCGACAAAATAGACGGTCACCCCGTCTTGTTCTACCGCTTCGACGCCGTAATAGAGCTGGCGCCAAGACAAGTTGACCGTACCGGTCACGACGGTCTTCATCTTTTCTTTGACAGCATCGGCAATACCGCTGTATTTCGGAATGACCAGCCGGACGTCCACGCCTTTTTGGGCTAATGCCTTCGGCAAGGCCCCCATGACATCGGCTAAGCCGCCAGTTTTAATAAATGGCACTGCTTCTGAAGCCACAAATAATACCTTCATCGTCTGTCCCTCCCTTTTACGGTCTGATGTCGTCCGCGCCGCTTCTCGCGTTGCTTGGGCACGGCTTTCTATAGATGGTGATGGATGTGTTACTGATACCCGCCGTCTCGTTTGATGCCGGCGTGTTCCCTTTCTCATGCCTTTGCCTTCTTTCTCAGCCATTCAGCTGTTCTTCTTCGCAGTCCGGTTTCTCCGCCTCGCAGCCCTTTCGGCGCAGATAAATCGTCGCCAACGGCGGCAGGGTCAATTCGATGGACTGGTCCATGCCGTGCATGGGTACATCCTGAGCGGCAAAAACGCCTTCATTGAGGACGTTCGACCCGCCAAAGGCTTCGGCATCGCTGTTAAAGACTTCGACGTAATCGCCCTTGACGGGAACGCCGATGCGGTACGAATGGCGGACGACAGGCGTAAAGTTGCAGATGACGACGGTCGAATCTGTTTCGTCTTTGCCCGTCCGGAAGAAGGCAATGGCGCTGTTATCGTTGTCATCGCAGCTGATCCAGGAAAAGCCCGACCAGTCGCAGTCCTCTTCCCACAATTCAGGATGGTCGACGTAGTACCCGTTCAGTTGGCGCACGTAGTCATGCATGGCCGAATGCATGGGGTAATTCAAGAGGTGCCAGTCGAGACTGTCATCGTACTTCCATTCGATGAACTGGCCGAATTCACTGCCCATGAATAAGAGCTTCTTGCCGGGATGAGCCATCCAGTAACCGTAGAAGGCCCGAAGGCCGGCAAATTTCTGCCAGTAATCGCCGGGCATCTTATCGAGGAGCGAGTGTTTGCCGTGGACGACTTCATCATGCGACAAGGGCAGGATGAAGTTTTCCGAAAAGGCGTAGCACAAGGAAAAGGTAATGAGATTGTGATTGTCCTTGCGGAACAAGGGATCCATGGACATATAACGCAGCATGTCGTTCATCCAGCCCATGTTCCACTTATAATTGAAGCCCAGGCCGCCGACGTCGACCGGTTTGGTGACGAGGGGCCAAGCCGACGATTCTTCGGCGATCATGAGGGCCTGAGGAAATTCTTTAAAGACGGCCGCATTGAGATGGCGCAAAAAGTCGATGGCTTCCAAATTTTCCCGGCCGCCGTACTTATTGGCCTGCCATTCTCCGTCGGGATGGCCGTAGTCGAGATACAGCATATTGGCCACGGCGTCGATGCGAAGGCCGTCGATATGGAACTGGCTCAGCCAAAAGAGGGCGCTGGAAATGAGGAAGGATTGGACTTCCGTCCGGCCGTAGTCGAAGTTCATCGTATCCCATTCCTTGTTTTCCGCCAAGATCGGATTTCCCGATTCGTAGCACGGTTCGCCGTCGAAGTGGCGCAGGCCGTGGGCGTCGCGGCAAAAGTGGCCCGGCACCCAGTCGAGGATGACGCCGATGCCGTTTCGGTGGCAGTGGTCGATGAGATACATAAAATCTTCCGGCGTGCCATAGCGGCTGGTCGCTGAAAAATAACCCGTTCCCTGATAGCCCCAGGAACCGTCAAAGGGATATTCACACAGCGGCATGAGCTCGATATGGGTATAATGCATGTCTTTTACGTAAGCGACCAGCTCTTCGGCGATATCGCGGTAAGTCAGCATGCCGCCGTCTTCGCCGCGCCGCCACGAGCCGAGATGGACTTCATAAGTCAGCATCGGTTTACGATACGAATCGTAAGCCTCACGGCTATCCATCCATTTCTTATCGTGCCAGGTATAGTGGAGCTTGGTCAGTTTCGATGCCGTATGAGGCCGTACTTCCGACCAGAAAGCGTAAGGGTCGCTCTTTAAGATGCGTTCTCCTGACGCCGTCGTAATGGCGTATTTATAAATATCGCCTTCTTTAAGGCCTTCTATATATGCGACCCAAATGCCATTGCCTTGGCTGCTTCGTTCCATCGGATTGGCATCGTCATCCCAATGGTTGAAGTCACCGACGACACTGACCTTCTGTGCATGCGGTGCCCAAAGGGCAAAACGCACGCAGGATTTCCGGCGCCACCCTGTAAAGTGAGCGCCGAACAGTCGATAGCTGGCATAATTCGTACCCTGGTGATACAAGAAGGTACTGTATTCGTCGATTGCACTGAGTTTCATCGCATATCCCCCTGTCTTTCAGTCGTGCTTAGATGGCTTGATGTGCCAAATATCGTCGGCGTACTGCTTGATCGTCCGGTCACTGGAGAAATATCCCGACTGGGCAATATTGACGACACTGGACCGCCACCAATCTGATTTATGTCCATACCGCTTGGCAATTTCCTGCTGTGCCTCACAGTAGGCTTTAAAATCTTTCAAGACGAAGTATTCGTCGTTCTTATCGAGGAGTGATTCGTAGAGCAGACCGAAACTTTCACCGCCCAGAGTTCCGTCGACGAGGGCATCCATGAGGCGCCGTATATCGGAATCACTGCTGTACATCTTCCAAGACGAATAACCGCCGCGAATATAGTAATTCATGACTTCATCGGCTCGGAGACCAAAGATGACGCAGTTGTCGTCACCGACGAGATCGTGGATTTCGACGTTGGCCCCGTCCATGGTCCCAAGGGTAATGGCTCCGTTCATCATGAATTTCATATTCCCCGTCCCGGACGCTTCCTTGCCGGCTGTCGAAATCTGTTCGCTGACGTCGGCAGCCGGGAAAAGGAGCTGTCCCAGAGATACGTTGTAATTTTCCAGGAACAGGACCTTCAGCTGCTGGCTGACCGTCCGGTCGCCATTGATCATGCGGGCGATGACGTTAATCAGGCGAATCGTTTCCTTGGCTTCGCCGTAACTGGCTGCGGCCTTGCCGCCGAAGAGATAGGTCCGCGGGGTAATGGTCAGGGACGGATTGTCCTTTAAGAGGAAGTAGAGGTGCAGGATATGGAGGATATTCAAGGTCTGGCGTTTGTATAAATGAATGCGCTTGATCTGAATATCGAAGATGGAATCGGTCCGGATATCCTGATTATACTTGTCCCGAATGTAGCGGGCCAGCCATTCCTTGCGTTCGGTCTTGACCTTGGCCAGCTTTTCCTTAAAGGAAGCGTCGTCTTTATAGGCCATGAGGTCGGCCAAACGCGACGGCGTCTTACGCCACTTGTCACCGATCGTATCGTCGATGAGGGACGCCAGTTTCGGATTGGCCTCGATGAGCCAGCGCCGATGAGAAATGCCGTTGGTCTTATTGGAAAAGCGGTGCGGGAAACAGGTATAGAATTGGTGCAGCGTCGAATCCTTCAAGATCTGCGAATGGATTTCGGCGACGCCGTTGACGCTGTGGCTGCCGAGGACCGAGAGGTGCGCCATGTGAATCTGGCCGTCCCACAAGATGGCTACGTCACGGGCCTTATTTTCATCGCCCGGATAGAGACGGCGGACTTCTCGGAGCCAACGGTTGTTAATTTCTTCAATAATTAAATAAATTCGCGGCAAGAGGTCCTTAAACATGGGAATGGACCATTTTTCCAGGGCTTCCGGAAGGATCGTGTGATTGGTATAAGCGACGGTCCGGACGGTAATATCCCAGGCGGCCTGCCACGAGAGGCCTTCTTCATCCATGAAGATGCGCATCAGCTCGGGGATGACCAGAGCCGGATGGGTATCGTTGATGTGGATGGCAACGTATTGGTCGAAACGATAGAGACTTTCTCCGTATTTTTTCTTATAATGGCGGACAATACTTTGGACGCCGGCCGATACGAAGAAGTATTCCTGCATCAGGCGCAGGCGGCGTCCGTCTTCGGTGCTGTCATCGGGATAGAGGAAACGGGAAATCTGTTGGACGCTGTCTTTGTAGCGGAAGGCCCGGTGCCGGTCACCCATAGACAGTTCCTTATACATTTCTTCCCGGGAATACTCGGCCCGCCACAGGCGAAGGGTATTGACCGTATCGTTTTGAAAGCCGATGACCGGCACGTCATACGGAACGGCCTTGACCGTCGAGAACTGTTCGTGAACACATTCGAGGCTGCCGTCACCGGTAGGCCGCATATAGGCATTGCCGCCAAAGCGGACGTAGACGGCCTTGTCGACTTTCTTGACTTCCCAAGGATAGCCTTTGACCAGCCAGTTATCGGGCAGCTCGACCTGCTGGTTATCGACGATGCGCTGGTTAAACAGACCGTACTGATAACGGATGCTGTTGCCGTGACCGGGAAGGGACAAGGCGGCCAGGGAGTCGATGAAGCAGGCTGCCAGCCGGCCGAGTCCCCCATTCCCGAGGCCGGGATCGCGTTCGGCCGGGATGACGTCTTCGAGATCCCAACCGAGGTCCTTCAAACCGTCCCGGCAGATGTTGTCCATATCGACATTGAGGAGATTCGATTCCAACAAGCGGCCCATGAGAAATTCAATGGAAAAATAATAGACTTGTTTGACTTTTTTCGCAGCATAGGATTGGTTGGTACGGATCCAATCTTCACTGACCAGATCGCGGATCATGTAGGCAATGGTCTGATAGACTTCGTTCAAGGTTAACTCTTGCAATTCCTTTTCCCACAGTCGGTAGGCTTTGTCGGTAAACAACCTTTTGAATTCTTCCTTGTCCTGCCATGTTTTCATATGCTTATTATCCCCTTTTGTCAAAACACTAACGTACGGAACATTTGCCAATGCACAACAGATCATCAGCGGTACGCTGTAAGTCGGCTTCCGGCTGGATGACCGAATTCTTATCGCAGACGACGTAGTCAAGCTGGGCGTCGTCACCGATGACCGAGTGCTGCATGATGATGCTGTTGCGGACGACCGCATTCTTTCCGACCCGGACGCGGCGGAAGAGGATCGAATTTTCAACGCGCCCTTCGATGATGCAGCCGTTGGCTACAAGGGAGTTGGAAACGTGGGATTCTTCCATGTACTTGGCCGGAGCTTCGTCTTTGATCTTGGTATAAATACGGTGATCCAAGTCTTTTAAAAGCAGTTCGTGCCAAATGCGGCTGTCGCGCAGATCCATGTTGACTTCAAAATAAGATTGGAGTGAATCGATTCGTTTGGCGTACCCTTGATAATTATACCCGAAAATGCGCAGGCGGTCGACGTTTCGCTGGAATACATCGGTAATGAGATGGGTATACCCTTTAGAGTAAGCCCGGCGGATGCAGTCCTGGAGAACGTCGCAGTCGATGATGATGCCGCGCTGGTAGAGGTTATCCCCGGCTTTGACTTCCATCTTGGAGTCGATGGCCCGGACCCGGTCGGTGCAGTCTGTATCGATGGTCAGTACATAGCCTTCGCGGTTAAAATCATACTGCTGTTTCTGATAAATAAGGGTTACGTCGGCATTGTGGCGGCGATGGAAGTGCAGGACTTCATCGTAGTCGATATTCTGCACCATGTCGCAGCCCGACAGCAGGGCGTAGCGCTTATTGGCCCGCCGGATAAAAATCAGGTTGCGGTAATAAGCGGCGATGTCACCTTCGACGGGATTTTCGATGTCGGCCCGTTCTTCCGGCAGATAAAACAGACCGTCCCCCTTATGAGCCAATCCCCATTCCTTCCCGGAACGGATGTGATCAAGGACCGACCGCGACTGACTCGAAAGCATGAGGCCGACGTTTTCGATGCCGGCATTGACCATGTTCGACAAGGTAAAGTCGATGAGGCGATACTTGCCGCCAATGGGAAGGGTCGCCAAAGGGCGTGTGTCATTGATTTCCTTTAACGGGCGGTCTTCACGCATGTTGATGAGACCGATCATATTGCTGTTCATAGCGAGTCTTCCCCTTTCACGGTAACGTCTTCCGGTTCGCCGTCTGTAAGCTTTGCCTTGCGGCCGAGAACGGCGACAGAGCCGTCTTTATTGCGCAGGACGGCACCGGGATAGATATGGCATCGTTCCCCTAAGATGGCCTTGTCGATGACGGCGTTCTCTTCAATGACGGTGCCGGGCATGATAACGGAATTGGTAACCTTAGCCCCTTCCTTGATGGTAACGCCGTAGAAAATGACGGAATTGCTGACATTGCCGAGTATTTCAGAGCCTTCGGCGATGAGAGAACTCTTGGCCGACCCGTTAGGTCCGATGAGATGAGGCGGAAAACTCTGGTTTCCCGAATAGATGCGCCACTTGCTGTCCCGAAGATTGATGGGCGGTTCATCTGCCAAAAGGTCCATGTTGGCCTGCCAGAGGCTGTCGATGGTACCGACATCCTTCCAGTAGCCTTCAAAGGGATAGGCGTAGAGCGGAACCTGATCGGCCAGCATGGTGGGGATGACATTTTTCCCGAAGTCATGTTCTGACTTTTCATCTTTGGCGTCGGCCCGGAGATACTCTTCGAGGACGGCCCGGTCAAAGATGTAGATGCCCATGGAAGCCAAATTGCTTTCGGGCTTGGCCGGTTTTTCCTGGAACTTGTTGATGCGCATGTCTTCATCAGCGACCATGATGCCGAAGCGGCTGGCTTCGTCCCAGGGGACGCGGATGGTACCGATGGTAACCTGAGCCTTATGCTTCTTGTGGAAATTGAGCATCTTGTCGTAATCCATGGAATAGATATGGTCACCGGACAAGATGAGGACGTAGTCGTCGCCGACCATATCGACGAAATTCAGATTCTGATAGATAGCGTCGGCCGTGCCGCGATACCAGTTAGAACCGCCGTCGCTCTGATAAGGCGGCAGGACATAGGTACCGCCTCGATTGGAATCGAGGTTCCATGAACTGCCGTTACCGATGTACCAGTTCAGTTCGAGAGGCTGATATTGGGTCAGGATACCGACCGTATCGATGCCGGAATTACGGCAGTTGCTCAAAGGGAAGTCGATGATGCGGTATTTTCCTCCGAACAAGAGGCCCGGCTTGGCTTGGTCTTTGGTCAGGACGCCAAGGCGGCTCCCCTTCCCACCAGCCAGGATCATAGCCAGGCAATTAGATTTTTTCATAAAAGCGCCTCCTAACGCGACTTCGGTCCGGCGGATGGTGAAAAGGAATGCCCTATGTCGAAGATGAGCTGACGGACCTGCATCGGACCGTACACATTACATACAATATAATATATACAGCCATTCATTTTATGATTATAGTATTAATTATACACCAAATCTGTTAGAAATTTAAAGGGATAACGATTAAAAATAGGGTAACAAATATCACAATTTTTCATTTTCCTTTAGAATTTGACTACAATCAGGAACTATTATCAGCCAAAACGAGCAAAACAGGCACTAATTTCGGAGCGTTTTCGTCCCGCAAGGGAAAACAGCAAAAAAAGAGACAATCTCTCAAGAGATTGTCTCTAATCGGATAAACGTATAACTATAAATTTTACTAAAAAAATACCTTACGTTTATCAGCCTTTTTCATTCGTCTGATTCGTTCTTTTCAGGACCTGTTCAAAGGACAGGATCTCGACAGGAATGGGAAGGTCTTTTAAAACGTCGCGTGTCTCCCCTGCCGTATCGGCCGTCGTCCGGACGAAGCCGATCCCCGCCTTTCCATCGAGGGCGGTGACGACGCCGAGGTAGCCGCAGCCTTCGATAATGCGGTTGACGAAGGTCATGTCCGTCGGCGCCACGCGAAAGTAGACCCAATCGGCATCAAGCATGGTCTTCTACCTGACGGCGCATCATGGAAAAGGCTTCAAGGGGCTCGGAAATGGCCACCCCCACGAGCTGCCGCGGATGGCGGGCGGCATCGAGGGCTTCCCCGTCTTCATTGATGATGGAGCCGATGGTGCAGGTGACTAAATGGCCTTTGGGCTGCAAAAACTCGACGGTCTGACCGACTTTGAAGTGGTTCCGCTGTTCAATCCAGGCAGTCCCCTTTTCGGCATCATAGGAGCGGACCAAGCCGATGAAGTCGTGGGTCTGAGTATTGCTCGATTCACTGTATACCTGGTCGGCCTCCGTCGGCCGCGATACGGAGAAGCCGCGGGTATAAGGCCGGTGGGAGATTTTTTCCAATTCATCGAGCCATTCCGGGCGGACCGTGAAGTGTTCGGGATCGGCTTCATAGGCGTCGAGGGCTTCGCGGTAGACCTTGGTCACCGTTGCCACGTAATGGATACTCTTCATGCGGCCTTCGATTTTGAGGCTCGACAGGCCGGCGTCGTAGAGGTCCGGCAGATACGGCAGCATGCACAGATCTTTCGAGTTGAAAATGTAAGTCCCCCGTTCATCTTCGACGACGGGGAAATACTGACCCGGCCGTTTTTCTTCGACGACGTTGTACTTAAAGCGGCAGCACTGGACGCATTCGCCGCGGTTGGAATCGCGGTCCCCCTGGGTAAAGTAATTGCTCAGCAGGCAGCGGCCGGAATAAGAAATACACATCGCACCGTGGACGAAGCCTTCAAGTTCGACATGCGGCACTTTTTCGTGAATGGTCTTGACGTCGGCCAGGCTGACTTCGCGGGCCATGACGACTCGCGCCGCCCCATTGTCGGCCCAAAATTTCACCGAAGCCCAGTTGGTCGTATTGCCCTGGGTCGAAATGTGAATCGGAAGATCCGGTACCAGCTGGCGAGCCAAGGCAAAGATGCCCGGATCGGCGATGAGAACGGCGTCGACGCCGATATCGCGAAGGTAGATGAGGTATTCCGGAAGGCCTTCCAAATCTTCATTATGCGGGAAGATATTGACCGTGACATGGATCCGCTTGCCCAAGGAATGGGCGTAGTCGACGGCTTCTTTCAATTCTTCATTTGAAAAGTTGTCACTGAAAGCCCGCAGGCCGAAGGATTTCCCGCCTAAGTAGACGGCGTCAGCACCGTATAAGAAGGCCATTTTCAATTTATCCATACTGCCGGCCGGAGCCAGCAATTCTATTTTTCCCATGTATCTTATCCTTTCCATCGTGAAACGGTCATGCCGTCTCCATTTTCAAAAAACACCGTTTCAAAATGTGCCCGATCTTCGATAAGGGCCATAAATTCCCGCAGGCGGCTTATGGCCGTCCGGTGTTTGTGGGGCAAGGCGCCTTCGATATAAAACATCTCATGATAGCCGATGTTGTCGGCCATGATAAGGGCCCCGGGTAAAAGTTTCGGCATGAGCTGCCGAAGCTGGCGGACATACTGTCCTTTGGGCCCGTCGAGAAAAACCAGGTCCCACGGCCCGGAGAGGCTTCCGGAAAGTTCCGTTCCGTCTCCTAAGAGCGCCGTAATGACACCCTTATAAGGAGAGCGGCCGATAAAGTCCCGTGCCTTTTGCCAACGCCCTTCATCAAATTCGATGGTCGTAATCGTACCGCCGTCGCCGAGAAAAGGCGCCATGCGAAGGGCCGAATAGCCGATGCAGGTCCCGATTTCAAGGACCTTCACCGGCCGTTGGTTAGCTATGATACGTTCAAAAAGAGGGACTTCACTGTCCCTGAGGATAGGAAGCCCTTCTCTTTCGGCATAAGCCTTCATCTCACAGATCAGACTCATGGCATATGCTCCTGTACATTCTTCATGTGTTCGTCATACGTTGCGGCAAAGTAGTTATGTCCGTCCTTATCGGCGACGAAGTAGAGATAATTCGTCGTCGGCGCGTCTAAGATAGCTTCCATGCTGGGAAGACCGGGGTTTCCGATCGGTCCCGGCGGCAGGCCTTCATAGACGTAGGTATTGTACGGCGAATCGTACTGGGTCTCACTGATGCTGTACTCCGCCTTGTGGTTGCCCATGGCGTAGGCAATGCTGGCATCGGACTGGAGTTTCATGCCGATGCGCAGGCGGTTTTCAAAGACCGAAGCGATAAGGGGCCGATCCGGTTCGAATTTAGCTTCCTTTTCGATGAGCGATGCCAAGGTGACGAACTGGTAGATGGACATATTCTTCTTGGCAATGCGCTCTTTCATAGCCGGCGTCAGATGCTTATCGAAATTCTTCAACATCATGGCCACGACGTCGTCGGCTGTCGCATCGTAAGGGATGAAATACGTATCGGGAAATAAGAAGCCTTCCGTGGCAAAGGTCACTTGCCGGTTGCCCTTCATATACGGAAAAAGCTGGGCATCCGACGCAGCCGCCTTTAAAAAGTCCGCTTCACTAATACGGCCATTGGCAGCGACGGCCTTGGCAATATTCCATACCGTATAACCTTCGGGCACGACGAGCCGGTCAGCTTCAGACTTGCCGCTGGCCAGTTTCTGTAAAATCGTAAAGACGCTCATTCGCGAGTTAAAAGTATATTCTCCGGCGTGGATCGAGCCGGCCTGACCGGTCGCCATGGCCGCTGCGCGGAACCATAAAGGACTTGCAATATAGCCCTTATCTGTCAAAGCATCGCCGACGTCGGCTGCCGTCATGTCACTGCGAACATGGAGATAGCCGCTGGTATAGGGCAAGAGGAAGTTCGGGCCGAAAAAGCCATAGAGCACGACGGCGGCCGCGGCGATGAAGCACCCGGTCAATATTTTTTTAAGTCTCTTACGCGGAGGCTTAGGGGATGGCACGGGAGCTGTGTTTTTAATTTCCTTCGAGGTCATATCGTTTGTTTCCATATTCTCCTTTATCAATCCTTTTTATCGGGTTAACGGTCAGCAGTCCAAGTACGGCTCTGCTGAGCCTTTTCTTCACTGCGGCTCATGGCCTGGGCCTGCTGTTCCTTATCGTACTGCGCCTGGGCGGCGTCTTTGGCAGCCTGGAGCTGAGCCTGAACGGCCGGATCCGGCGGAACTACGGTGCCGTCTTCATCGACGGTCTGGGCCGCATCGAGCTGAGCTTGGGCTGCGGCGACGTTATTGGCCAGGTTCTGAAGGCGCTGGTTATTGATGCCCCGGCGCACATCGGCTTCAAGGGATACGGACGGCGTCTTTTTGACGTCGACGTAGACTTCGAACAGGCGCTGCCAAGGCAAGGTGACGTCAATGGTCCGCGGATTGACACCGAGGTACGTCGATGCATAGCGCTGGAGCTGTGTTTTGGCCAGGCTCTGCAGTTCCTGATTCCGCGAAGCGTACACCGGCGTGATGGTGTGGGCTTCGAGTTTTTGATCCATGCGGGATACGTAGTCGCGGACGTTGGCCTGATAAGCCCAGTTATCGAGATACTGGGTGGTCAGCATGTCGCGGTGGTCAGCGGGCGTCATATACTTGGCGAGGACGCCCTGCGAAAGGCCGTAGCCGACGGAGTTGCTGGCCGTATTCCAGCCGTTGTAGGCTGCCAGGCGATACATCATCTTGTCCTGGTAGAGGCCGTAGACCAAGGTGTTATCCGAGCCGTTGGAAAAGGCCATATCGACGAGGCTAACCGGGATATTGAGGTTGACCGCCTTTTCAATCTGGTTCAGGAAGTCTTTCGTCGACTGGAGCATGATCGGGAAGTTTTCAAAATTTGCCGATTCCGTCGTCGTTGTAGTCAGCGGCGTATTGACGGCGAGCAGGAGATCCGGCCGTTCATTGTCGACAATCGTGCCGCCAATGGCTTCGACGTGAGAGGCAATAGTCTTGCCAATGGCCTGTCCGTCATAGCGGGGGACCGTCTTTTCTCCCCCGCCCAAGGGGTAGATGACCGAAATTTTCGGATGATAATTATTGAAGTCGTTGCTGGCTCTCGTAATGAGCAGCAATCCCAACTGGTCGGCGCCGGGGAAGGAACCGAAGGATGTCTTAGGAATGCCTTGGCCGGCCATTTCGAGATACTTCGATTCCAAAGAAGACTGGGTGCTGACCGAGTTGTCGTCGTGGCCCAGGCTATAGTAGGTAAAGACGCCCTTTCGAGCATCGTCGATGAGCCGATAATTGATGCTCATATTCTTGCGGCGCCGATTGTACCAATCCTGCAGGTATTCCATGGGAATGCGTCGCATGATAGCGAACCAATCGTTCCGTTCCTGGGGATTGAGCCCTTCTTCATCCATCTTGGCCTGAAGAGAGGCTAATTGATAGATATCGGAGCCCATGGTCAGGTAGTAGTCCGGTTCAACGCCCTTGCCGCCGGCCCAGGGACTGCGCATGACCGTGCTGAATACGTAGAGGGGCACTTTGGTATTGGCCTTGTGCAGGGCTTCTACTCTTTCAAGGCGCGTCAAGAGGGTCGACATGGGAAGGTTGTGCTTCCGGGAATCGACGAGACCGCCGTAGACTAAAGAATCAATGGACAGGACCATGGCATCGGCTTTATTCGCGTTATTCTCTACCCAAGACATGAGCCGGTCCGGCGAACCGTGGAAATTCATGCCCGACAGATACTGTGCGGGCGGCGTCAAAATCGTATAGCCTGCCGATTCTGCCGTACTGACCGTATATTCGTAATCTACAGGCCGGTCGTCCTGCGGTACGTATAAAATCGTCTTAGCCAGTGTCGACGGCGTAGCACACAGGAACAGGGATACGACGGCCATGCTGACTGCCTTCTGTAACAGATTCACATTATCCTCCTATCGTAAGAAAAAACAAGTATTTTTTATTATAGCACATCTGCCCTCTAAAAAGAAGAACCTTGCTTCTTACGGCGGATGCGGGGCACATTGAGGTGGAAGCGAATGGCAACCAACCGGATGGCAACGGTAACCGAAAAACTGACGATGGCCCCCACTTCAAAAGGCACTTCAAAGGGAATGACGGCGCCGTACAAGAGGACACTGCCGAGGAGCGACGCCGTAGCATAGACTTCAGTCCGCAGGACGACCGGAATCCGTCCGGCCAAGACGTCGCGGATGACGCCGCCGCCGACGGCCGTGAGGACACCGAGGGTAATATCTAAAATCCAGTAATCAGGATAATAATAACAGCCGAGAAGGGTCCCGGTTACGGTAAAGGAACCCAGGCCAATGGCATCACACAAGAGGTAGATGGCCGACAGATGACCCATAAAGCGGCGCCACATGTGGATATTGAAGTAGCGGACAGTCAAGGTGACGATAACGATGGAACCTAATATAATCCATAGGTAAATGCTGTTTTTAAAGGCCGCCGGAGGAATATTGCCGATGAGGATGTCACGGACGATGCCGCCGCCGACAGCCGTCGCTGCGCTGAGGACGAAGATGCCGAACAGATCCATGCGACGGGAAAGGGCTGCAAAAACGCCGGATACGGCAAAGGCCGTCGTCCCCAATAAGTCAAAAATATGCCACCAAATCGCATCCATAGGAATTCCCCTTCCCTCTCTTTCGTGATATGATAAATGAACCATGTTAATTACTAAGGAGATCATCATGACTAAAGATGAATTTTATATGGGCAAGGCCCTCGCCGAAGCCAAGACCGCCTATACCGTCGGAGAAATACCCATCGGCGCCGTCATTGTCTATCAGAAAAAGGTCATCGCCCGAGCCTATAACCTGCGGGAATCCCTTCCCTGTGCCACGGCTCACGCCGAACTGTTGGCCATTGAAAAAGCCTGTCGCGCACTGAATCGCTGGCGCCTGACAGGCTGTACCCTATACGTCACGGTCGAGCCGTGCCCCATGTGTGCCGGCGCCATCGTAAACAGCCGCCTGGACCGGGTCGTCTACGGCTGCGACGACCCCAAGGCCGGGGCAGCCCGTTCCCTCTTTCACCTCATCGACAGCGACAGTCTCAATCACGCCGCCGTCGTCACAGCCGGGGTCCGTGCGGAAGAATGCGCCGCCCTTATGAAAAGTTTCTTCAAAGAGCGGCGTAAGAAAGAGACGGTTATCCCTTCAACAAGTCCTTCAGATAAGCCTTGAAATCATGGCCCAAGTCGTCACGACGCAGGGCGTATTCGACAGTGGCCTTCAAAAAGCCAAGCTTATTGCCGGCATCATAACTGGTTCCCGTAAAGGTATAGGCATAGACGCCTTCGCGGTCAGCCATGAGGCGCAGGGCATCGGTAAGCTGGATTTCACCGTTCTTCCCGGGCTGGACGCGGCGCAGGATTTCAAAGATATCCGGCGTCAGGATATAGCGTCCGAGGGCAGCCAAGCGACTCGGCGCTTCTTCGACAGACGGTTTTTCAATCATATCGATGAGCCGCACGATGCGTTCGTCTTTCGTCGGCATCCCGTGGACGATGCCGTAACGCGATACCTGGTCGAGAGGTACTTCCTGGCAGCCGAGGAGGGTCGAACCGACTTCGCTGAAGGCCTCGATCATCTGACGCAGGGCCGGCCGCTCCGGTTCATAGACGATATCGTCGCCTAAGAGGACGGCAAAAGGTTCATTATCGATAAAGGATTCGGCACAACGGATGGCGTCGCCGAGACCGCGCATATGCTTTTGCCGGATATAGTGGACGTTGATACTGGAAATATCCTGTACCATCCGTAAGAGGCGGGTCTTTCCCTGCTGGCGCAGCTGCAGTTCGAGGTCGATATTGGTATCGAAGTGGTCTTCAATGGCCCGTTTTCCGTGGCCGGTGATGATTAAAATTTCTTCAATGCCGCTTTGCAGGGCTTCTTCGACGATATACTGGATGACCGGTTTATCGACGATAGGAATCATTTCCTTAGGGATAGCCTTGGTCACCGGTAAAAACCGCGTGCCGTAGCCGGCCGCCGGAATGACGGCTTTGCGAACTTTTTTCTGCATCTGTTCAAATCTCCTTTTCGGCGACAGTCAAAGCGCGTTCAATGACGTCGTCCATATCGTAATACTTATATTCAGCCAAACGACCGCCAAAGATGACGTTCCGTTCATGGCCGGCGAGCCGGGCGTACTGCTTGTAGAGGGCCTGGTTCTTGTCATCGTTGACCGGATAATAGGCTTCTTCCCCACGGTGCCATTCCGACGGGTATTCCCGGGTGATATAGGTCACCGGTTGGGTTCCGAATTCAAAGTGCTTGTGTTCGATGACTCGCGTATACGGCGTCTCCCGGTCGGTATAATTCATGACGGCTACGCCCTGATGATTGACTTCTTCCAAGCGTTCCGTTTCAAAGCGAAGGCCCCGGTATTCCAAACAGCCCAGTCGGTAGCCGAAATATTCATCGATAGGGCCGGTATACACGACCTTGCGGGCAATATCGAGATAAGACGACCGTTCTTTATTGTAATCGATGCCGGTCCGCACTTCGATTCCCTCTAACAGGGCGTCGATGAGGCCATTGTAGCCGCCGATAGGAATCCCTTGATAGCTGTCATCAAAGTAGTTGTTGTCAAAGGTATAGCGGACGGGCAGACGCTTGATGATAAAGGCCGGGAGGTCGGTGCAATTCCGTCCCCACTGCTTTTCCGTATAGCCCTTGATGAGTTTCGTATAAATATCGGTACCGATGAGGGAAATGGCCTGTTCTTCTAAATTTTTCGGTTCCGTAATATGGGCCTTTTGACGCTGTTCTTCGATCTTGGCATCCGCTTCCGCCGGCGTCACGATACCCCACATCTTGGCAAAGGTATTCATATTAAAAGGCAGGTTGTAGAGCTCTCCCTTGTAATTGGCGACCGGCGAATTGACGTAATGATTAAACTCGACGAACTGGTTGACATAGTTCCAAACTTTTTTATTCGACGTATGGAAGATATGGGCCCCGTAGCGATGGATGCGGATACCCTCTTTTTCTTCGCAGTAGACGTTACCGCCGACGTGCGCTCGCCGTTCCAGGACCAGGCACTTACGCCCGGCTTTTTTCATTTCATGGGCAAAGACGACGCCAAAGAGACCGCTGCCGACGATGACATAATCATACATTGCAAAACACCACCTGATAGAAAATGTACAGCTGTACTGAACTGCCTTTTAGGATAACAAAAATTACGATGCGCTGAAACAGTGCCTCCCCAAGTCCTTTCGCAGACTTCAATCGAGGGAAGCGGGGATGCCGTACATCGGTTCAGCCTGCAAAACGGCACGGCGGACCGCCTGTTCGACGGCGTAAGCTGCAAGGGTTCCGGTCAAACTGATTTCGGCTGAAACGGTGCCGATGCTGGCTGCATACAGGGAATCGCCGTCGGCCGTCGTATTGACCGGTCGAATCGTGCGGACCATGCCGTTGCTGCCGAGGGCGGCTATTTTTTTCAGCTGAGCCTTGTCAAAGCGGCCGTTGGTCACGACAGCACCGATGGTCGTATTGGTCGTCGTACCGACGGCTCGCTGCGAAAAGAGGGTCGGTGTGATTCCTGCTTCTTCGAGCATGACCCGCCGCGTATCGGCAAATCCTTTGCCATCACGGCTTCTCATGCCGGAGAGGATTTCCCCCGATTCGCCGAGGACGTCGCCGACAGCGTTGACGACGACGATGGCACAAACCTTGAGGTCTCCGACGGAAACGGCATAGGCACCGACACCGGATTTCATCATATAGTCCGGGCCGCAGAGCTTTCCGACCGTAGCCCCCGTACCGGCACCGTAACAGCCCTCACGGAAGTCGCCTTTAAAGGCCGCATCACAAGCGGCATAGCCCATGGCCGCATCGGGACGGACATCGTCTCCGCATCCGAGGTCAAAGATACACGAAGCGACGACTAAAGGGACTTTGGCGATCCGCGTTTCAAAGCCGATGCCCTGTTCTTCCAAACAGGTCATAACCCCCGTGGCCGCATTGAGGCCGAAAGCACTGCCGCCGCTTAAGAGGATGGCATGGATGCCCGACGCTGCCGCCATGGGACTTAGCAGCTCCGATTCCCGACTGGCCGGACCACCGCCGCGGACGTCGACGGCACAGGGTGCGCTTTCAGGGAAGACAAGGACCGTGCAGCCGGTACCACCTTTTCGGTCTTCAGCACTTCCCAAGCAGAACGTTTCTTTCGACAACAGTTCCTGAATATCGATTTCTCTCATGGTCATACCTCTCCTATTTTTTCAGCTTTTCAAAGTCTTTCCAAAGCATGCTCGGCTGAATGCCCGTATTGTTCTGATATTTTCCGTGGGTATACTTGTCGTACTCCCCATCGATATCGTGATAGTAAATCTGGCAGATTTCGACATTGGGGTAAATCCGTATGGGCTGAACACAAAAGATTTCAAGGGTCCAGTAACCGGCAAAACCGACGTCGCCAAAACCGGCCGTAACGTGGATGAATACGCCGAGACGACCGACAGACGACCGACCTTCCAGCATGGGGATGTAGCCGTCGGTCCGGGTGTATTCATTAGTCCGGCCCAAGTAGAGCGTATTAGGCTGGAGGACATAGCCCGATTCCGGAATATGAATCGTCGACGCCGGATTGGGCTTAGCCATGTCCAATTCGGCATGGTCGTAAATCATCAGTTCGTTATGAAGAGACAGATTATAGCTATTGGGATTGACCCGTTCGGGATGAAAGGGTTCGATGATAATTTCTTTACCTAAATGTTTGACAATTTCCTTGCCTGATAAGATCATAAGGGCCACTCGCTTTCTCTGGTAATTTCATTTCTTATGATATAGCAAAACAGGCTCGATGTCCACGGCGCGACGGGCCGGTTTTTTCTTGTTTATATCGAAAAAGTCTTCGACATAAAAAGTGACCTTCTCCCCTTCTTGCGCTCGGACCCGATACAGGGAGGCCGTACGGAAATAATACTGACCGCCGCCGTATTCCCGGATGAAACCGGCCTTGCCGCCGGGAAGAATCTTATCGATAGTCCCCGTATGCTGTTCCTCACCGGCATGCTTTTCCGCCATCCAGAAGGACTGCAGGCGACGAAGCAGTTCCGGCCGATCCGCCGGGGAATAATCATAACTGTCGACCTTGGCGATGAGCTGGGGCGAAATTTTCCAATTTTGTTCGGTCCGGATGAGTTTCGCCAAGAGATAATGTTCATAAGCCTCTTTATCGTAACTGCCCATATTTTCCAAGGCTCCTGCCAACTGGACGAGGAAGTTGACCTTAGCCTTAAGCTCGCCGGGAGCGGCCATGGCCGATGCTCCATAGCGGCGCATGGCCTCACTGTCGCCATTGGCTTGGGCCGCAAAAAAGAGGCCGCGATAGACGATCCAGTGTTGCTTATACTTTAATAACTCTTCAAACCGCTGCCGGGCGTCCTCGATCTGTCCCAACCGCAGCTCACAGAGGCCGATGCGGTAGGAAAACCAAATGTCGTTGTCGTGGTGCAGTTCCGGAAAGATTCCCAAGGCCATTCGGCAAAGACGAATGCAGTCATCGTACTTTTCTTCCTTGATGAGGGTCCGGCTCATGAGGGCATACCAGTGTTCTCGATCGGAGGCGATAACCTGTTCCCGTCCGCGAAGGGTCACCTTTTTTTCTTCATCGGACAAGAGATCCGGATCGAGACGGCGCAAATAGTCACCGGCCATATTCGCCATAGAAGGCGGTTTTGTCTTTAAGACTTCGACCATCCGCCATACGGCTAAGGTATACGGCGTGTACGGACCTTGTTGACTGTACTTTAAGATGGCGTCGACGGCGCGGCGAAAGTCTTCGAAGGTATGGAGCCGTTCATCGAATTTTTGGATGTATAAATAGTAAAGGCACCAGCAGTAGATGCCGTGAAGATTGGTAAACTCCGGAAAGGCGATGATGCCAGCCCGGGCAATTTCCCGCCCTTTAGCGTAATTTTTGACCTTGCGCAGGGCATAGGCATAATAGTAATAGTCCCAGTTCGTCCAGGAACCGTCAGGCCTTGCCTTATCGTACATGGCAAGGACGTCGTTGTATCGGCCCTCCTGACAGGCCTCGCGGGCTGCAAAAGAATCCATAGAAAAACCTCCTACCCGTTTATTACACAGTGTTCATTATGCCTATTATAACATAAAGAATCTTCCTCTTCGGCATAACAGCCCCTAAAAAACCTTGAAAACGCAAAAAAGAGCTTTTCCACAATACGATGATATGCTCCCCTTTAGGTAGACATGAGAAATAATAAAATCTCATGCTGCTTGAAGGGGAGTATTTTTAATGCGAAAAACAAAGATATGTGCTCAAGAGAAATTACATACCGTCAAAGACATCCTC